>JAPLJE010000501.1 GCA_026388755.1 Deltaproteobacteria bacterium
GCACAAATTCTGGGAATAAACCCGTCCACACTGCGTCACCGCATGCGAAAGCAGGGCATCGCCTTCGGCAGAAAGGCTTCCAGGGAGTAACAAATAGCTGCAATCGAATTTGCTAATGAATGAATATCACTCCGGCATCGGCTTTTTTGATCCATCCGATCTTGCCTTCTGAAAAAGCGATCCGGATATACTCATCCTTTTCCTTGTCGATCTTTACCTTTGCGCCGGCGTGAAGTACAAAGAGCTCGGTTGCATCATCGGTCAGCCCGGAACGAATGGATACCCTGGCCGGCAGAATGACGCCTTCTTTGATAAAGTCGGCCTCATAATCATTGTAGACAGCCGTGAAGGTGAAGATAAGCCCCAGAGCCAGTATCACATGGCTTATCGTTTGGAAGCGGTTTTTTCTTCGGATCACCCGGGCCGTCACAAGGGACCAGAAGATCAGGTTGAAAATAATCGCCGCCCATTGGATCTGGGTCTGCGATAGGAGATATTTCCAGAAAAACAAAATTCGGAAAAGGGGAAGATCCTTATCCCCTTTTTCATCCTTGGTAAGGGATAGGGCGTATTCGTAGTTGAATTTGAGATCCGGATCATGGGGCAGGAGTTTCAACGCCCGCTCGTACCATAACATGGCATTGCCGATATCCCCGTTTTTCAGATAGGCATTCCCGAGATTATAAAAGAGCTTGCCGTTTTTTATCCCTTCATCGGCAATCCTGGAAAAGGCTGCGGCTGCTTCGGCAAACCGGTTTTCTTTGTAATCTTTGATACCGTCCAGAAATGTCCGGGCGGTTTCGCTGGCGCCGGTTATCCGGACTGAGCAAAGAATCAACAGGCCAATAAAAAGAATGTGTTTGAATCCTTTCATCACGATATCGTCCTTACCAGCTCCCTTGTTTCCGACAGAAGGATCTCACGGCTTTTTGAATCCATTCCCTGGCCGCTGAATCTGGCGGAATCGATTTTCTCAAGCAGGCGGGTGGCTGATTTGACGGCCTCTTCCGAAAAGCCTCCGGACTTCAAAATTGTCTCGGCTTCGGCATAGGTCAGGGATTCGCCCTTGACGCCTGCCCTGGATAACAGGATTGAAATCAGAGATCTGGACAGACAGGTCAGAAATTCTTCCGCTGAGATTCCGGGCTTGGACGCATCCTTCAGTGCCTGATCCGCACGCTGCGCCATCAGGCTGGACGGATCATCCTTTTTTATCGTGAACGTCAGAAAGCCTTTAACTCCCAGACAGAGCCGCGCCGGCGCCAGCAGTAATGCCCAAAACCAGGCCGTGGATAGGGCCTTTTGTGTTTCCAGGGCATTCATGTCTTCTTTCAGCGGAAGAATATCCCGTCCCGTGAATTCCACGTTCTTCTTCAGGGGTTTGCCATCGGAGGCCGGGGGGGAATAAACCTCAATTCTGTCCTTTTCCCTGGACGGATGGACGGTGATGGAAACGGGAGTGGTGAGCCGGGTTTGATATTGGCCGCTGGACACATCAAAAAAATTGAATGCTATGGGCTCCAAGGTGTATTGGCCCTCTTTTAACGGAACCAGCGCCGTGCGAAACACTTTTTTCCCAGTATACCCGTTCATGCCGGGTTGAATATCCTCCTGGGGCGCATCCTTGTAACGCTTGAATGCATCGGGAATGGCAATCTCCGGGGCTGCCGCATCCATAATGTTGCCGGTGCCGCTGACGTTCACGGATAAGGTGGCGGATTCGCCCACGTTCAATGTGGTTTTATCCACTTCCGATTGAATCTGAAACGTGCCCACGAGCCCGGAGAATTGCCCTTTAGCGTTAAAAGGCGGAAGAGGCTTGACTGTAATGCTTAACGGTTCTGTCCGGATGACCCGGGGCTCCAATCTGTTCTGTCCGAGAAACGGATCATCCAGCATGCCGAACGGACTTCTGCGCATGTTTTGACGTCGAACCAGATCGCATTCCAGGATGGCTGGATCAATCGTTTTTGGGCCAGCGCCCACGGGAACCAGCAGAATGGTGAGGTCCGTGACACTGTATTCCCGTCCGTTCACGACGGTTCTGTAGGTTTTTTGGCTTTTTTCCACTTCTTTAGACGTAAAACCGGAGAATTCGGGCTTCTGAAACCGGGCATTGGCGATCTGAATCGCACTGAGCAGCTTGAAAGTATAGACAATGGGCTCGCCTTCATAGGGGTTTGAATTGGAAACCTTTGCCTCTGCAAATACATCCTGACCGCCTGTTTTCTCCGGGGTCTTCGGGCTGACGGTAATGACAATCTCCGCGGTTTTCTGGGTCGTGTTGTCAATTGTCACGGATAGGGGGGGAATTACCAGGCGCCCTTCTTTTAACGGAATCAAGGTGTAAGTATGATTTACTTCTTTGGACATCCGGCCGTTGATGATCTGAACACTGGTGCTCGTACCGCCGGACATCATTGTAAAATCCTTAATGGGGGAAATGTCCACCGTTCCCTCTCCGCCTTTAACCGTCACCGTGAGTTCAATGGATTCCCCGGCTCCAATTTGAGTGCGATCCACAACCGCTTGAATTTCTGCCGCGTGAACGGAGACGCAGAAGTTCAGAACGGCAAAAACGATCACAAATATCCAGCAGTTCCGTATTCTGCCAATCATTACCAGTCTTTCTCCACATTGGTTTTCCCGTAAGCGGGAATCATTGCTTTTCCGGGCTGATCCTTCAGGCGGTTCAGGATATGTTCGGCTCTGTTTTTCTCTTCGATTTTTTCGGGATCACCGGCCGGCTTTGATGGCAAAGACCCTTGTTCTTTCTGATCTTCGGAACCTTTTTCGTTCTTATCGGTCTCATTCCCGAAATTCGGTGAAGACTTGTCATTTTCTGCATTCTTTTCATCCGGCTTGGACTGTTCACCCTGGTCCTTGGGCGATTGTTCCTTCTGATCCGCATGCTTCTTGGGTTCTTGCCCTTCTTTGGACGGTTCTTTCGATTCGGAATCTTCTTTCTTATCGTCCTTATCGCTCTTGTTGCCTTTTTGCTGTTGATTCTGCTGTTCTTTTACTTGCTCCATGACCTTTTTGACATATTCCAGATTCTGCTTGGCCAGGATATCATCGGGATTGAGTTTCAAAGCCTCTTCATAGTTTTTTACGGCATCTTCGTATTGCTTTTTTCGAAAATCGGCATTGCCAAGATTGTAATAGGCTTTTTGCTGGAGCAGTTTGTTCTCGGCCTTGAGGGCTTCTTTGTAGCTCTTTGCAGCCGCTTCGAAATCTCCGGTATGGTAATAGGCGTTTCCGATGTTGTATAAGATATCCGGTCTGTCCGGATGGTCAAGCTGGGCATCGATAAAGAGCTTCAGGGCCTTGTCGTACGCTCCCTGGTTATAGGCGTCGATGCCTTCCCTCAACGGATTTCCGGCATGAACCGGCACACTCCACAACAACAGGAACATCATCCCCAATACAGCGGCCTTTTTTCGAACAGCAGGCACAAACAATTCGGCCCCAAGGGCAATGATGGCCAGTGCAAGTACCCATTGAAATCGATCTTCCCAGATTTGTTTTTTATCCGTGGAAAGGGTTGAGGCTTCCATTTTCCCGCGGATCTCATTTGTATAAATCATATCCAGATCCATACTTCCGGCGACAGAGCGCACATAGGCTCCGCCCGTGAGAACGGCCATTTTTTTCAGTGTTTCCTCATCGATTCGGGTCAGGATGATGTTTCCGGATCGATCCTTTTTGATTCCCCCGGTTTCCGCGGGAATGGGAGCGCCTTCATCGCTTCCCACGCCGATGCAGAACAGTTTTACCCCGGCCTTGCGGGCGCTTTCCGCGGCTTCCAGAGGATCGGCCTTGCCGGTGTTCTCTCCGTCTGTTATCAGGATGATGGCTTTCTGGGAATTTGCCTTTTGGTCAAATGCTGAAAGGGATGCCGTGACCGCACCGGATATGTCCGTGCCGCCGATGGGCATAAAATCAGGCGTCAGCGTATTCAGAAATAGATGAAAGGCTTCATAATCCAATGTTAACGGACACTGGAGGAATGCGGTTCCGGCAAAGGCAACCAGGCCTATCCGGTCTCCTTTCAGCATGGCCAACAGATCATAAATTTCCCGCTTGGCCCGATCCAGGCGGGTGGGCTGAATGTCCGTGGCCAGCATGCTGCGGGAAAGATCGACGGCAACAATGAGATCCACGCCTTTTTGCTCGATTGTCTGCCATTTGTAACCGTACTGGGGGCCGGACAGCGCTTCCGGAGCGATGGCAGCAAGGCCCTTCGGTGAGGTAAAACGGGCCAGAATATTTTGCCGGGTCTTCATGCCGAAGACAACCACCAGAAAAAAAACAGGGATTGCCCAGATGAGAAACAGCATTTCAATTTGGCTGAATTTCATGGCACACGCATAAATCGGGTATGGGTCAACACGATCCACGCCCCCAGAAGGATAAAGGCCGGAATCAGGAGATGCCGGTAGAGCTCATTGTATTCCGCAAATGTCTTGATCTTTACCTCGGTTTTTTCAAGTGTATCGATGGCGTTGTAAATCTGCAACAGACCTTCGGTATTTTCAGCCTTGAAATACATGCCTCCTGTTTTCGATGCAATATCCTTGAGGGCGTCTTCATCAATATCCACCTGCTGATACACATATCGTTCCCCGAAAACCGGATCCTTGATCAAAAACGGTACCTGACCCCGAGTTCCTACGCCCACGGTATAGATTTTAATTCCTTTTTGAGCGGCCAACTCTGTTGCAATTTGGGGAGACAGTTCTCCGGAATTGCTTTGCCCGTCGGTCAGCAGAATAATGATATTGGATTTGCTTTTGATATCCTCCAGACGTTTCAATGAAATGCCGATGGCATCCCCGATGGCCGTGTTGGGTCCTGCCGCACCGATCTGCAGCCGGTCCAGAATGGATGCAATGGTGTTGTAGTCACGGGTGAGGGGCAACTGGGTATAGGCATGGGTCCCGAACACCACCATGGCGATCCGGTCGCCGTTTCGTTTGGTAATAAATTCCTGAATCACGCTTTTAATGGCTTCCAGGCGGTTTACGGTCTTCCCCTTATACTTGAAATCAAGTGCCGCCATGCTTTCGGAAAGGTCCACGGCAAGGACGATGTTGATGCCCTCTGTCATCACGTTGACCTGTCTGGTTCCCCACTGGGGCCTGGCCATGGCTGCGATCATCAGGCAAAGGGCTGTATATTTCAACACGGGCAGCAGCTTTGCGATTCGCAACATGCGGGATGGCTGAATGTCCCGGATCGTCATCAGTGAAGACAGGTTCAGGACCGGTCGCATTTGCCGGCGTTTACGGAAATAGATCACCGCCGGAAACAGTGCCAGCAGCAATAAGAAATAGGGGGATGCAAATTGAAACATTTTAATTTGCCATCCCAGCGTTGCTTTTTTCTGAGTTAATCACAGCCAGCTTTTCTTCGGTCTGCTTTACAAAACTTCTCACAAAGGCAAGATCTTGCCGCATTTTACTCACGGCTGCCGGAACCCCGGCGAATTTAACCGGATCGGTTGAGCGGAGCAGATCTTTCAGTTCCTGGTGCATTTCTCTGTTTAGTCCCAGAAGGTCAATCTTCGGGAGCAGTTCCTCGGTGGTCATTTCCAGGGCATTGACGCCGTAACGGTCCTGAATATAAGTTCTCAGGATGTTGGAAAGGCTGAAATAAAACGCTTTAGCGTCCAAGTTTTCCACATCCGAGAGCGCATCCAGGAGTCTAAGCGCCGCTTCATGAGGGAGAACCGGGACTGCCACGGAAACTTGTTTGCGATTCCGATATTTCTTCCAATAATATATGGCTGCCCCGATAACGGCCAGAATTAAGACCGCGCCCAGTATATAAAATAACAATGACCAGTCGGCCACCAGAATTTCCAGGGGCTTGATATCGTGGATGTCGGCCATCGGAACGGGTTTGTCAATTGCCTGCATTACCGTTTCCTCTTTTCCCGGATTCGAAAATATCGATGCAGCGCATCCACCACGGACCCGGCAGTATGGATTTCAATGCAGTCCATATCGGCATTTTTCAGGGATTGTAGCGTATGGCTATAGTCCCGGGTCTTATGCTCATCGTAACTGCGACTGGTGAATTCGTCCGAGGCATCCAGAACAAGCTGTTGACCGGTCTCGGAATCCCGAACCGTCAGAATTCCTGCTTCCGGCAGATGGAACTCGCCGGGGTCCGAGAGCATCACGGAGATGAGTTCATGCTTGCCGGATATGGATTTCATCCGGCGGATATAAGTTGCGGATGGCGCAGGAGCAAGAAAATCGGAAATTAAGAACGAGATCGTTCGTTTTCGGGACACCCTTCCCAGAAATGCAACAGCCTCACGAATATCCGTGCCTTTGTGCACCGGTTCAAAGGCGAACAGCTCTTTTATCACTCGCCAGACATGGGCGGAGCCTTTCTTTGGGGGGATATATTTTTCCACCCGATCCGTAAATAGAATTGCCCCGACCCTGTCATTGTTCCGAATGGCGTTAAATGCCAGGATCGAAGCGATTTCCGCGGCGGTTTCCTTTTTCAGGTTTTCGGTGGTTCCAAAGCCTTCCGAGCCGCTCATGTCCACCAGAAGCATGACCACGAGTTCCCGTTCCTCGCGGTACAGCTTGACATATGGCCTTCCCATGCGAGCGGAAACTTTCCAGTCGATGCTTTTCACATCATCGCCCGAAGAATATTCCCGAACCTCTTCAAACTCGATTCCCGAGCCGCGGAATACGGATCTATACTGACCGGCCATCATGGTGTTAACCATGCGGGCGCTGCGGATGTGAACTTTTTTAATCTTTTTTATGATTTCAGGAGAAAGCATCGGCCATTCCCTTTACGGTACCTCGACCGAATCAAACACCTGCCTGATAATATGATCCGTGGTAACATCCTCGGCTTCCGCCTCGTAGGTCAGAATAATGCGATGGCGCAGAATGCTGGGCGCCACGGTCTTGATGTCCTGGGGAGTGACATACGCCCTTCCCTGGAGAAAAGCAAAGGCTCTGGCCGCCAGGCTGAGAAAGATGGTTGCCCGGGGAGAGGCGCCGAACTGGATGTAATCCGAAATATCCATATGGTATTCCCTGGGTTTTCGGGTGGCAAACACGATGTTGACGATATAGTCTTTCAGCTTTTCGTCCATGTAAACCGATCGGATCAACGCCACGATGTCATTGAGCTGGGAAGGATCAATCACCTGACGGACTTCCGGAAGGGTTTCAAATCCGATCCGGTTCATGATTTCCTTTTCTTCGGTTTTGCTGGGATAATCAATCACCAGTTTGAACATGAAACGATCGACCTGGGCTTCGGGAAGGGGGTAGGTGCCTTCCTGTTCGATGGGGTTTTGGGTCGCCAGAACCAGAAACGGATCGGAAAGCGTAAACGTGTTTTCACCGATCGTCACCTGTCGTTCCTGCATGGCTTCCAGCAAAGCGGACTGAACCTTGGATGGCGCCCGGTTGATTTCATCGGCAAGAATGATGTTGTGGAAAAGTGGGCCTTTTTTGATGGTGAAATCCCCGGTTCCGGGCCGATAGATCTCTGTTCCAATCAGGTCCGCGGGCAGAAGATCCGGGGTAAACTGAATGCGCTTGAATTCTGCACGGACCGTGGCAGCCAGCGCCTTGACCGCGCTGGTTTTGGCCAATCCCGGAACACCTTCGATGAGAATGTGTCCTTTGGTAAACAGACCCATCAGAAGCCCGTCAATCAGGTCACGCTGTCCCACGAGGACCTTGTTGATTTCATTTCGCATGCTGTTGATCAAGTGATGCTTTTCTTCGATTTTGTCTTTTAATTCCTCAATGAGCACGTTTCCTCCCGGCGAACAGAATAATGGACAGGTTCAGGGTAACTGCGTTCAAATAGTCCCGATATTGATCCGAAAGAGCAATTCCCCAGCTTGCCAGCGCGGCAATATACCATTTGTTTCCGGAGAAATTTTTCAAATGACCATACCAGGCAAATGTCATGAATAGATTCGATAAAACCAACAAAAACGTGGTTTGAATAAAAATTGACATGGGTGGCTGCCTTCTTATCGACGAAATGGAACCGTGACCTTATCAATAAAAAAGGGGTTCATCAAGAACCCCTTTTTTGTGACAGATTTTTAGGTCAATGCGTTATTCAATCTTGATCTGGATTTGTTTCGGCTTTTGTTCTTCGGGCTTGGGAATCTCAATTTCAAGGACCCCATCTTTAAAAGTGGCCTTGATGTTTTCCGGATTTATGGCTGAAGGCAGCGTAAAAGCCCGGTAAAACGATCCGAAACTCCTTTCCTTCCTGAAGTACTTGTCTTCATTCACTTCCTTGACTTCAACCCGTTCCCCTTTCAGGGTCAAAACGTTATCCTTGATTTCGATGGAAACATCGTCTTTTGTAACTCCGGGAAGTTCAGCATGAATGATAATCGCATCGGCCTTGTCATATATCTCCACAACAGGCTTCCATGCGCTTAAAGCAAAATCTTCATCCGCTAACGAACGGGGGAAAGCATCGTGAAACAGACGATTGATGCTATCCTGCAAACTGGCTACAGCTCCATAAGGTTGCCATCTGACGAGTGCCATAATTCCACCTCCTATGATAGATGTTTTTATGATGCCAACTGCATAAACACTGGCCGGATTAATATTTAGTTTTATTAATTCAACTGCTTATCTTCGATTTCAAATTTAATCATATTTTATTGCCTGTCAAGTGGAAGAATTATTTTTTTCAGGTAAGCGCAACTGCATTCAAAAGCGCTCGATCAGTTTATCTATCAGAAATGTGCTTTCCCTCATGGCCTGTTCGCCAAAAGGGCCGAACCATTCCGCGATCTTTTGAAACTCCTCCTGAAATAAACACTTGTCGCCCTTTTCCAGCATTTCAAGGTTTTCATGGAGGGATCGGACATAATCCTTCAGAAGGTTCCGGCGCTGTTCGGAGGCAAAAATGATCTCGGAATACAGGGCGGGGTCCTGAGCAAACAGCCGGCCCACCATTCCCAATTCCAGGCGGTAAATGGGGCTGGAAAACTCCAGTGTTCTGGAAAGGGAAATCCGTCTTCTTTTGAGGAACTGACCGAACGAAAAGGTGGCAAAATGGCGAAGCGCCTGAACAATCCCCATGATGTCGTCATGCTCTTTGGCATCGGACCGGACAACAACGGCGCCCCATGTGGCAAACTGGTCCAGAACCCACTGGCAGGCGTCGTCATCCCTTCCAGGTGTTGCCACGATGATCTGCTTGTCCAGGCTGGATGTGGTCGGCCCGAATAACGGGTGAAGGCCGATCACCGGTCCGGCATGTGCTTTCAGCATTTCTTCCAGGGGCTGTTCCTTGATGCTGGTGATATCGCAAAGAACGGCTTTTGTCGGCATAAAGGGGCCGATGTTTTGAA
>JAPLJE010000200.1:0-3492 GCA_026388755.1 Deltaproteobacteria bacterium
ATATATCTGCCTTCCAACATGCAGCGAGTTTTCAAGGGCCTGCTCAACCGGAACATTAAACCAGAAATCAATGCTGGTGGTAATAAATCCCATGGAAAAGAAAAACATCACTCCGGCAGGAATCAGGGTCAGCGAAACAAAGGCGATGACCAGTCGGGTTCGAAGCTTTGATCCCATGACCTTTCGCCTTCGGTCATACAGCAATTTTACCAGGTTGCGAAAAACCAGAAAAATCATTAGAATTAGCAACAGCAAATTGATGTTCGTCATCGTGAACATCAATATGGTATTGGAAATGGGAAAATTGGCGCCGAAATGGATAAGCTGGTTCTGGGCGTAGGTCATCAAGGCGACAACGACAATAATGGCTGCGATAATGATCAGCTCCCGCTTTCGTCGTTTGCGATCTGCAGTGGAAATAAAGGATGAAGCGGTTTTGAAGCGGTTCGGGTTCATGATTTTTGGATATTACTTCCACCCAATTGATTTTGCAATGACAGAAAATTCCAAAATAAAATATCCTGTGTTCGTTCAGATTGCGGAAGGTTTATGGCTTAGAAGTATTCTTCACACGGATTACAGCGTAAGGCATCACCGAAAGCAAGGAGATAGAAAATGATCGGGGAAAAAATCGTAACAAGATCCCAGGAATACGCCGAGAGCATCATCAACACCGTGCGTGAACCCTTAATCGTTCTGGATCAAGATTTAAGGGTGGTCTCCGTCAGCCGTTCCTTCTATGAAGTATTTAAGGTAAATCCTGAAGAGACCGTGGGACAGCTTATCTATGACCTTGACAATAAAGAGTGGGATATTCCCAGGCTTCGGGAACTGCTGGAAACCATCCTTCCCCAAAAGACAGCCTTTGATGACTATGAGGTTGAACACGTTTTTTTTATTATTTTCAGGCGCATAATGCTTCTGAATGCCCGGCAGATTGAACGAGAGATGGGCAAAGAACGGATCATCCTCCTTGCCATCGAGGACATTACCGAGCACAAGCGATTGGAAGGCCTGGTGGCAGAGTCTGAAGAGCGCTACATGCGTTATTTTGAGACCGCAAGCGACGGGATCATGCTTCTCGAAAAACGCGAAGGACATATAGTCCATGCTAATCCGGCCGCCGAGAAAATGTTGGGCTACACCGAAGAGGAGTCCATCGGGAAAAACCTGCAGGATATTGGTGTCTTGCTCGATACGAGTGATTTCCAGGAGATAATGCGATCCTTGAACAAGAGCGGCATTCTTAATTACGATGATGTTCCCGTAAAAACCAGGTCCGGGCAAGATATCTACACAGACATATATATGGTCGACGGGGTAAGGCTGGCACAATGTAATATTCGCGATATCTCTGAACGGAAGCAGAAGGAGGAGAATATCCAGAGGATGAACCGGACATTACTGGCGCGCAGCAAAAGCAGCAAGGCCATGATCAGCGCCAGTGATGAGGCAGGGTATCTCGATGAAGTCTGCCGGATCATTGTTGAAGACTGCGGCCATGCCCTGGTCTGGATCGGATTTGCGGAGCAGAATGAAGGCAGGTCCGTTAGGCCGGTGGCTCACGCAGGCTTTGATGAGGGCTATCTTGATTTAGCGAATATCACATGGTCGGACACGGACCGCGGCCGCGGTCCTGTCGGAACGGCCATCAGAACAGGCAAGCCTTCCGTCATTCGCGACATCCTTGGCGGTCCCGCATTCGCACCTTGGCGCGACGAGGCCATCAAGCGGGGATATGCCGCAGTGATCGGCGTTCCCTTCCTGACAGCGGGAAAAGCCTTCGGTTCTCTTAACATATACTCCCGGCACCAGGACCCATTTTCCGAAGACGAGGTGCGGCTGCTTATTGATCTGGCTGCGGACCTGTCTTACGGCATCGCCGCTATCAGGCTGCGTACCGCGCAGGCGGAGGCGGAGGTAGCGCTGCGCGAGAGCGAAAAACGTTTTAAGTTGATTACGGAGACCATCTCCGAAGTCTTTTGGATGGCAGATAGCCAGAGCGACAAAATGCTTTACATCAGCCCGGGGTACGAGCTTGTCTGGGGGCGGTCGCTACAGAGTCTGTACGAGAACCCCCACTCTTATATCGAAGCTATTCACGCGGACGATCGGGCGCGCGTGCACGCTGACCATGAGGTGAAAACAATCGGACAGGCCTTCGACCACGAATATCGAATCCTACGACCTGACGGGACAATCCGCTGGGTTTGGGATCGTGGTTTCCCAATTTATGAGCCAACCGGAGAAGTGTTTCGCTATGTTGGCATCGCACAAGACATTACCGAGTACAAAATACTTCAGGAACAACACTTGCAGATAACCCGCGAGTGGGAAGAGACTTTTGACACCATCACAGACATGGTCACTGTTCATGATAAGGATTTCAATATCATACGGGCCAATAAAGCCGCTGAAAAAATGCTCGGATTTTCTTTCCTCGATGCAAAGAAAATAAAATGCTTTGAGTATTACCACGGCACAGGTTGCCCGCCTGAAGGGTGCCCGAGTTGTCAAACCCTTGTGACGGGGAAGGCATGCATCACTGAGCTATTCGAACCTCATCTGAACATGTTCATTGAGATACGGGCTATCCCGCGTTTGGACAGTAACAACCAGTTAGTAGGCCTGATCCACGTTGTCAGAGACATCAGTGAACGCAAGAAAGCCGAGACAATGCTCAGAGAGGAGAGAAACAATGCACAGATGTATCTTGACTTAGCGGGTGTGATGATAGTCGCGCTGAACTCCGGGGGACGGATAACGCTCATCAACAAAAAAGGCCTCGAGATATTGGGATATGAAGAACATGAGGTTGTTAACCGGAACTGGTTCGAGCTGTGCATACCCGGCTGCGTTAAGGAAGATGTGGAAGGTACTTTCAATAAACTGATGGCCGGCAATATAAAGCCGGTGGAATTTTATGAAAATTCCATTATCACAAAAGGCGGAGAAGAGCGAATACTTGCATTTCATAACACGCTCCTTTGGGATGTTTCAGGAAAGAAATCAGGCACCCTTTCTTCAGGAGAAGACATTACCGAGCGCAAGAAGGCAGAAGAAGAACAGAAAAAACTTGAAGCCCAACTCCGTCATGCCCAGAAGATGGAGGCAGTCGGCACTCTGGCAGGGGGGGTTGCACATGATTTCAATAATATCCTCAATATAATCATAGGGTATGGCAACATGGTCATGGATAAGTTGGAAGCCGGCAGTCCTTCAATAAAAAATATGAGTGAGGTGCTCATTGCCGCCGACAGGGCTGTGAACCTCACCAAAAGGCTGCTTATCTTCAGCAGAAAACAGGATGTTGAAGTGAAGCCTATTAATATCAATGAGCTTATCCTCGGCCTGCAGAAAATGCTTGTCCGGATTATCAGAGAGAGTATTGATATTGATTTGGATCTTGTGGACAGCCCCTTGATAGTACAGGCTGATGCCGGACAGATAGAACAGGTGCTGATAAACCTTGCTGTAAATGCCAAGGACGCG
>JAPLJE010000200.1:3519-3923 GCA_026388755.1 Deltaproteobacteria bacterium
GGGCGGTTGACGATTAGCACCGGCCTTGAGGAAATGGATGAAGAATATGTTGCAGCTCATGGATTCGGTAAGCCTGGAAATTATGCGCTGATCACGGTTACCGATACAGGTCACGGGATGGATGTGGAAACTCAGAAGAAGATATTCGAGCCTTTTTTTACCACAAAAGATGTTGGAGAAGGGACAGGGCTTGGCCTTGCGATTTCCTACGGAATAATAAAACAGCATAGCGGATACATAAAGGCTTATAGCGAACCAGGACAAGGCACTGAATTCAAAATATATCTGCCTCTCAGTGAAGAAGCGGCACTTATTGACAAGAAAACGGGGGCCGCCGTCCCTGTCAAGAGAGGAAATGAGACCGTCCTTGTGGCCGAGGACGACGCTGCTCTGAGGAAATTGAC
>JAPLJE010000683.1 GCA_026388755.1 Deltaproteobacteria bacterium
CGACAGGGACTTTCACCCTGCAAGATACGCCGAGCTTATCCCGGCGCGGATAACGTCACTCCTGAGGCGCTTCCTTTAAGCTACCGCCTCCATGTTCGCCCTTAAGTGCTGTTCGGATCTTGTCAGCCACATGGGCAGCAATTTTCTTGTATCCGTCCTTTGTGTAATGAACGTTTCCCAATTCAACAAAAAGGTCAGGGGCAAATCCCTTGGTGAGAGTATACAGATCGTCGATTATGATACCGTGCTTCTTCATAACCGTGGCTGCAACCTCATTGTATTTCTTATCGTCACCCACAAAACGTCCGGCTTCCCCTTCCGGAACGACAGTCGTCTGTGCCCAGATCAATAGGGCATCTGTTTTCTTGAGTCGCAGAACCAGTAAATCAAGGTTTCTCATGTACTGTTCCAGGTTGGTCGTTATTGTTCCATTGACTTTGTCTCTGAAGCCTTGGATTTTGGAGTCTGGATGACGGTAGCAAAGATCCCACAGGCCCCAATTAAAATATATTACATCCCATTTCGTCGCCCCGATCCATCGATCAAGGTTCTTCAATCCCGTGCCAGTGTGCTGGGCGTTGCCCTCGTTGTGTTCAACAATTGCTTCGTCCTTGAACATCTCAGTTAGATAAAGCGTATACCCAATAGATATCGAATCTCCTATGATCAGGATGTGCGGCAAGGATTGCTTTGACCGCATGTTCTCTGATCTGTTTACATACAGGATGGTGAATGCCATGAACAATGCAATCGAGACAATGGTGACCTTTTTCATTACTTGGGTTTCCTGCCAGCAGAACATGCAGCCATCGCATCCTCTACGGGGCGAATTGGCTTTAAAAGCTGTTGTACTCTAGCCTCTTTATAACCACCGGCACCTTCCGCTGTTTTGAATGTTCCAACGATTTCAAAATCTGTAGCCATATTCGCACCAAAACTCAAGAGAGTCCCTGGTGAAATTTTTCTGGGGCCTTCGGGCTCTACCAGCAGCCAAGCTGTAGCAAGCTCATGGCATGTAACCATTTTCAGCATCGCAACAGCAAATGCGTCGCTGCCGGGGTAGCCTCCATACGTCCAGACCTGTCCAATATTGCTCGCGCCAATTGCATATAGTATTCCGGGAGATTGCCCTGTCAAGTCTATCATCGGCGTTCCTTGCTTAAATCCCGATTGTTTAGCGAGATCAATGGCTTCTGCAAAGTATCGTCCAAAGCCTTTGGAGAGCACCAATGTAGATCCCAGCCTCCCTATTTCAAGTTTGTAATCGTTGTCACGCAGGGGTTGGGGTTGGCGGTATGGTGATTCGATACCGCTGTGGACTATGATTACGGTTATCATTTGAACCGCAAGGCCGAGAGACAGCAGTACTGCCGGAAACTTCCGATTAGACGCAATTGGATTCAGCAAAACCAGGCCAGCAAAAACCCAAAATATCCCGGCAAGAGCACCAGAAACCCAATAGTTATTATTTGTTCCAAACACATAAACATACGGGAGTGCCAGGAAAGTCAGCGTCAGAGCCCAGTTAGCGCGCGAGATTTGAAGAAAACCTTTGAAGTGATATATCGAAAATCCTGTCAGTATAGTTGCAAACGGGGCAGACCAAATCAAAAGACCTTGAAATCGACCGGCACCAAGGGTTTTATGAGTAAGCCCCAAAACTATCGACAGACTGGCCAATGCAAACACAATTGACAACATGGTGCCGCCATGCACCAGCGCTTTCATGGTTGCTTGAGAGAAATAAGCAGCAGAAAAAAAGACTGCCGTACATACAACTAAAATAAATTTCCCTCTTTCGCCAAGCTGAAAATCACCCAGTCTTAACCATTTGTCGCCCGCGTGGCCGCTACCGAGTATTCTAAGCATTTCAATGCCGCCTTTTAGTCTATCAATAAACGCGACAATCGATCCATCGATGGCGAATGCAGAGAGAACAATAAAGCCCACGGCGGTAGCAACTGAAATTGCCAACAAACGGACACTAAGCTTCCCGGCGAATAGCAGATAGAAACCTGTACACAGACCCAGTGCAGCAGCAGTCGTCGGCTTTGCCATGAAGGCCAACCAACCGCCAGCCCCGATCAAGAACCAGCCGATGATACTGGCACGACTGGCATGTTTATCAGATAGAAGCAACCCGGCAACAGCAACCAGCAAAGCTTGCAAGGCCAAACTGTTGTAGCTTGGCGTTGCAAGCCAGAAACCCGCAATAACAAGAGATGCCGCAGATGCTGTAGCAACAGCCCCGGAAATTACGATTCGATGCTTGCACTGTAGAGATTGGTTACCAAAAACGGTTTTCAGAAAACTATTGCCTATTATCCAAGACAAGCAGAAAGTTATCATTATATTTGTCTGCCTTAATGCGGCAATATTCCCGTCAAGTAGATCGTATAGCGGGTGGTAAATAAACCCGAACTGTGTCTCCGATACGCTGTAATTGAATGGATTGGACATCCATACGAGATAGAAACTTTCGTCAGTGAAATCAATGCCGTAACGGCTGTACCAAAGCACCCAAGCAAGCGTAAACACAGTGACGATCGCTGAAAAGCATAGAATTACCCGTTCTGCAAGGGCAGTTGTTTGGGTCTTGTAATTGTTGATAGTTATGTCTGTCACGCTGGGCTCTCTTTTGCCAAAATAAACATGCCATTTTAATCTGTAGTGGGGCAGATATTCCTTTTCGCACGACATCACGCTCATCCTCCACGGAGCATCCGGTTTCGGGTGGCATGTTCGGCTTCGCTCACCGTGTCAAGCAGGTTGAAACGATATTCCGAAAGGTCAAGCCGCCTACGCCCGAATCACCATGATGGCTCTGCCGGATTCGGTTCGAGCAAACTCGGTATAGGTCCGTTCCCGGATGCGCGGCTGATCGCTTCTCCGGTCAAAAATGACCAGCCA
>JAPLJE010000703.1 GCA_026388755.1 Deltaproteobacteria bacterium
TTATCTGGCATATTGGGGGGCTTTGACCTGGTCGGATTGATAGCGGCCGAAAGCATTCTGTCCACGGCTTTCTTTCTGATCTGGATTCAGGGAATCTGGAAAATGGCGGTTCGTCGCTTCCACCGACGTCAACTGGAACAATCCGAGGCATTGGTCCCTTTAACGACACAGACGCAGCAGGACAATTGGCAGGCGGTTCAGGGGAAGGTTGTTGCTTTTCTGGAAAAGAACGATGGACGTTTTTCATCAGGTACCGCAAAAAAAGATTACGAAGCCATCCTGTCAGTTTTTCAAAAAGGCTCCCGGGAAATCCGCGAAGCCCTCAACGAGCTTTCAACCCTGCGCCCGGGAGAACCGTTGACTGAGCCACCGGGCCCTTTTCTTGCCTCTCTGGAGCTTGAAAAAAAACAAGACCGTAAATAGCAATATTCAGCTTTCGAATTCATCCAGACACATCATGAAATCATCTGAAAATGCATCCAGAAGAATTTGCTCCCGGCCAAATTCCGATATATCCTCTGGCTTATTGTTTCCGGCACCATACTCCACATGCCACCCTCTATCTTTCAATTTTTGAATCACCGCATCCACCTGCTCACGGGTGGCGCCACTGCCTAGATTCCCTTCCGCAATAAAAAATTTCATCCGTATCTCCTCATAGTATAATATTTATTTGTTTATATGCGTTGCCGATCATCAGGATCATACACAAGCCTTCATTTCCGCATACAATAATGACCTTGTCTCAAAAAGTCAAAGCCCGTCATCCGTATTATTACTCTGAATATGAGCAACTACTATTGGTCGGCTTTCCCCTTACATATTTCTTGACTTTCCGATTGATGTCGGTAACTTTAAAAAATACCGGATGAAAGCTCTGTACCGGTGTTCGGCAGTTCAAAGACGCCGATGCCTCTTATGTGATAAAGCATCTTTCTGCTTGATCAATAGTAAATATGGATAAACCGACATGAATCATTGCAGCAACTGCGGCAGCAGCCTTGTCGTGACAACGCCCCCCGGAGATGACCGTCCCCGGTTTTTCTGCCCGGCGTGTAATACGGTTCATTATGAGAATCCCAGGATGGTGGTGGGCTGCATTCCCGAACATAACGGCAGGATTTTGCTCTGCCGCCGGGCAATTGAGCCACGCCTGGGATTATGGACAATTCCTGCCGGTTATCTGGAAAACGGGGAAACCGTCAATGCCTGCGCAGAACGGGAAGCATTTGAAGAAGCACGGGCTTGTTTGACAGATCTTTCTCCTTATCTTCTTTTTAATATCTGTCACATCAATCAGATGTATTTGATGTTCCGGGCCAGACTCACGGACCTGAATTTTTCAGCAGGCAGTGAGAGCCTCGAGGTCAGTCTTTTTGATGAGAAACAAATCCCCTGGAATGATCTGGCTTTTACCGTGATCACGGAAACCCTCAGACACTATTTCAAAGACAGGGTTTCCGGCCGGTTTACCTTTGACATCTTTGATATTCTCCCATCCGGTTTCGCATTTTCTACTCCACAAGAGAAAAGACAATCAAACGATGACCTTGCCGAACACCCATCACCGCATGCATCACAAACCGTTCAGATGGACTGATTTAAACGGCTGTCAGCTATGGATATCGATACTTCAATTATCAAAGCGGCAGCACAATGGAACCTGCAGGTCACATCCATCCGCAAGGACATCCAGATTGCGGGAAGTCCGGAACGCTGTGAATTCCGGCATGTCCTCCAGGACAAGCAGGACCGTCTTTATGTGCTTGAATGTATTTTTGACGCCGACCTTGATCGCAAGGGCAGAATCATATATTGTCTGGATTATCTTTTTCGCGCGGAACTGCCGGGAATAAATCCCTATCTCCGCACGAAACGCAACGACTGGATCGTTTGTTGCGATAACCGATACTGGCAACTTGCACCTTATATCGACGGCACGGCCCTGAACAGGCCGGAATACGTATACGACAACTGGCGGGGCAAAGTGATGGCGGATTTTCTGATCGGATTACGAAAAAGCTCCCGTAATATTACCCGTGTCATCAGTCTCCCCCGTTTTTCCATATCCGATTATATCCGTGTGCTCATCACGCGAATGAAAACCCATGCACCCGGAGTTCTCGGAGAAATCGGGCCGGTGATTCATCTTATCGAAAACCGGTTGATGACCGTTCATGACCGACTGCCCACAGCATTCTGTCATGGCGATTTTCACCCCGTCAACATCATCTGGTCGCCGAATGCGGTCAA
>JAPLJE010000684.1 GCA_026388755.1 Deltaproteobacteria bacterium
CAACGATGTTTGCGTTGTCGTCCTCGGATGCTATAATCAACGCCGTGAAGCCATCGTTATCCTTTGCATTCACGTTCGCGCCCTTGGCTATCAATAAGGAAACAACATCTGCGTTGTCTTCCTCGGACGCCAAAATTAATGCCGTAGCACCCTCGTTATCCTTTGCGTTCACGTCTGCACCACTGGTAATCAACTGGGAAACAATCTTCACATGGCTTTTCCCTGTGGCCATCATCAACGCCGTATCACCCTCGTTATCATTTGCGTTTACGTCCGCACCCTTTATGGCCATCATCAACGCCGTAGTACCTTCATTATCCTTCGCGTTTACGTCCGCACCCTTAGCAATCAATTGGGCGATAACGTCTGTATGGACTTGATAGGCCGCCCATAATATTGGCGTGACATTCTCGCCGTCCTTCGCGTTCACATCCGCCCCCTTAGCTATCAACCGAGAAACAATGTCCACATGGCCTTTCTGGACCGCTATTATCAAGGCTGTAGTGCCCTCATTATCCCTTGCGTTTACATCAGCACCGTTGTCTATTAACTGGGAAACAACATCTACGTGGTCTTCCTGGAGCGCCCATAACAACGCAGAAGCTCCTTCGTTATCATTTGCGTTCGTGTCCGCACCATTGGCAATCAACTGGGAAACAATGTCCACATATCCTTTCTTTGCTGCTATAATCAATGCCGAAGCGCCCTCGTTATCCTTCGCGTTCGCATCTGCACCATTCTTAAGGCATCTCTTTATTGCTTTAAGATCGCCTTCTTCAGCAGCTTTCAAAATGTCGCTGTTTACACCGGCTTTTGAACAGGCGCAAAAGATCAAAATAAAAACAAACACGGTTGCAATGCTTCCCTTTGAAAGTCTCATTAAAACAATCTCCTGTTTTTATAATCAAAGATTTCTTTGTTTCATTCCATTCAAACGTAATACATGTCAAGGAGGAAGTTTAAAACTCATTTGCATATATGGATTTGATTTCATCCGGTTGGACTCACAGGCTTCCCGGTGTTTGCCATTGGGTTTTTTTGTTCGGAATTATCGTGACAATCGTACAGATAATGCTGTCTGTCAAGCGAAAAATGCTCATCTACAAATATTTGAAATATTAATAATATAAGTGAGTTGGATTGATTGAATGCATCTGTGAATAGGTGTTTCCGGGGGCGCTTGTGGGTTGGATGTCGTAGCTTAAGGCGGGCAGGTTCAGGTCGGCATTGATGGCTTTAGAAAAGCACAGGCGATGGTTTGTATCTTTTGATATCGCATCTGAACACCCTGTTAAGATGGTATAAAGACGTCATCACCTGCTCGTGATTTTATGTCTTGTATTTCATTTCTATCTGAAAATCTGGTTCTGATATGCTCTATGACCTGTTGCCTCCACCGGCCAAGCATGGTAACGTGAACGCCGTATCGTGAACATAGTTCAGCCGTTGTTCGTGTTTCTTTTATGACTTCCAAAGCGATCTTGGTTTTGAAATCGGCTGGATACTTTTTGCGTTGTATTTTTTTGTCATGTACCTCCGTTTTGGGTTGCCTTGCCTATATTCTTTATAGCCTAGCAGGTTGTCCAGTTTTCGGGGGTAATTATATTGTTTATATTGTAGGCACGATGCCTTAATAAAAAGGAAATTTAATTCAAATGAAATTAAGATCTTTTGTTGCCGCCATGCTGATGTTTGCAGCTATCCCTTTAGTAGGTTGCAGTAAAAGTGATAATGAAGAAGCCAGTGAACTTGAGGCCAATGTTCGTCAGACTATTGAAAAAAAGGCCAGGGCTTGCCTGGGAGAAAAGAATGAGTCGGAAGAAATATGGAGTTTTTCTTATGATGAGGAGAGACACATGTTCACAGGTGCTTCCGAAAGAATTTGTGTTAGCCGCCATGGCAATATAATCCATAATGGTTGTGAAAATGTCTTCCTCGAGCTGGGAGAAAGACAAATATTTACAGATGATGATACAGAAATAACAAAATTCATAGAATATAATATTGAAAGGATGAACATAGAGCTGGACGTTGACGAATATAGACATAAGGACAATCGTACTTTTAAGAAATCGTCGGTGGTTCCCTATGATAAATTGCGGGGGCCGGAACGTTACCGTATGGAAAGAGTTGCTTCGTGCTTAAATTCAGCGAATATTGCTCTAAAAATTGCTCTAAAAAATAAGCATTAGTGATCAGTTATATTTTCAGTACATCGTTGTATCCCTGTACTCGACATTAACAGGATTCACATACAGGGGAACTTTCACCCCATAAGGTCTGCGTTAAATGGAAGCCGTGAACCGAGTATAAAAAGCTGAGCCCGGATAGAAGTAAACAATTTTTATTCGGAAAGGGAGACCAGAACTCCGCATCTTTATGTGAATCAATCCAATTATTCTTAGATGGAAGGAAGCCTAAAAATGAATTGGGAAAAAAATTCTCTTGAGATTTTAAACGCGCTTACCTGGCCGATTCTGGTAATTGATCGTAACTACCATATTGCTGCTGCAAACAGCGCCGCCGGCAGGTCATTCTGTTTATCCGTTGACGCGCTTATTGGGCAAGAGTGCTTCAAGGTATCGCATAAACTTGACATACCTTGTTGGCAGAAAGAAACCTATTGCCCAGCAAAGGTGGCCTTTGAACTCAAGGACAAAACAAGAGTAATTCATCAACACATACATGCTGGTAAGGCTGTATTTGAAGAAATCATAGCTGCTCCGATTTTCGATGATCAAGGGGATGTCAACTTCATTATCGAGGAAATTATCGATATGACAGAGCTGATACATTCAAAGGAAATAATCGAACACTTGAAGAAAGAGATAAAGACTCTTCGAGGTATTATTCCGATTTGTTCTGCATGTAAAAGGGTTCGTGATGACAAGGGGTATTGGCACCAAGTTGAAGCTTATGTCCGTGATCGATCAGAAGCAGAATTTTCTCATTCTATTTGCCCAGAATGCCTTAAGAAACTTTATCCAGATTTTGTTGGCAAAAA
>JAPLJE010000184.1 GCA_026388755.1 Deltaproteobacteria bacterium
TTGACAATGTCGGACAGCACAGAGCTTATGTGGGTCCTTATGATATTAAAAAATTCAATTATTTTCACGAACCCTGGTTTGACGAGGTGATGAGTAAAGGGATTTATATCAGTAACGTGTATACCGGCTACCGGAAATTGCCGCACTTTATCATCGCGGTTCGCCGCCAGGAAAATCAGCAGACCTGGATTCTTCGCGCAACCATCGATCCGGAGGTCTTCGGCGAAATCGTCGGATCCGCCCAGGTCGGGAAAACCGGAGATGCCTATATAGTCAATTCAGAAGGGATATTTCAGACACTTCCCCGCTTTGACGGTGAAATCCTGTCCAAATCGATCATCCAGCCGTCCCTGTTCGGCAGCGGCACGACGGTGATCACTGCCGAAAGCAAGAACGGAAAACACTCTCTTTATGCCGGAAGCTGGCTCAAAAACAACAAATGGCTTCTGGTTATCAGCCAGGAAGTATCCGATGAGATGCAAAACCTTTTCGCAACCCAATATATGGAGATATTCATTATCCTCTCCGGTGTCATGGCTATCATCCTGACAACCGTTCTGACCACCCGCATGACCATTAATCGGCTGATTTCCAATGAAGCCAGGATGAATGAGCTCAACGCTCAACTGATGCAATCGGACAAGCTGGCGGCCTTGGGGAAAATGGCTGCTGGCGTGGCCCATGAGATCAACAACCCGCTGGCGGTAATTCTGCAGAAGACCGGATGGATGGAAGATCTTCTTCTTGAAGAAGAGTTTCAAGGCAGCAATAATTTTGAAGAGTTTAAGGTGTCCATTCGAAAAATCGAGGAGCATGTGGAACGGGCTCGAAAAGTGGTTCACAACATGCTGGGCTATGCGCGAAAAATGGAGCCCCATCTGGAGGATGTGGACATTAACGATACCATCAATCAAACGATCAGCCTGCTTGAGAACTATGCACGAACCAACAATATTGATATTCAGACCGATCTTTCTCCGCGCCTACCCATCATTGCCAGCGACCAGGCTCAGCTGCAGCAGGTATTTTTGAATCTGATTTCAAATGCCATTGACGCCATTGGGAAAGAGGGTCTGATTGAAATTAACAGCCGAATTACTGGTTCGCTGGTTACCGTCAGCATCAAAGATGACGGGCCTGGAATTCCTGAAGACAAACAAAAACGGATTTTCGATCCTTTTTTCACAACAAAAGAAGCTGGGAAAGGAACCGGTCTGGGACTCTGGGTCAGCTACAGCATTATCGAAAAACTAGGCGGAAAAATCGACCTGAAAAGTGATGTCGGAAAAGGCGCGATATTTACGGTGGAAATTCCGGTTACGATACCTGAAAAAAAATAACGACAATTACACGAAACGGGGTGATTATGGAACGGTTCAATGTTCTGGTGGTGGATGACGAGCAGGACTTTCTGGAAACACTGGTCAATCGGCTGATGAAGCGGGACATCGATACCATCGGTGCAGCCAGCGGTGAAGAAGCGCTGAAAATCATGAAAGATAATATGTTCGATGCGGTCGTTCTGGATATTAAAATGCCTGGCGGAATGGATGGCATCGAAACACTGCGGGAGATGAAAAAAATCCAGCCCCTTGCAGAAATCGTTCTGCTGACGGGCCATGGCTCCGTGGAAACCAGCATCGAAGGTCTTAAACTCGGCGCCTTTGATTATCTGCTGAAGCCGATCAAACTGGAAGAGCTTCTGGTCAAACTGTCTCTGGCGTTTGAAAAAAAAGATCTTCATTCTCACAAGATCCGGAACCTCAAGATCAAGGAACTGCTTCGGTAATTCCACCCATAACCCATTACACAGGTCGGTTCTCATGATTCGAAAAGATCCATACCCCGTATTAACGGCTGAAGAAGCTGTATCCTTTATTCAACATGGCAGCACGGTGGCTTTCAGCGGATTTTCTCCGGCCGGAGCCGCAAAAGCAGTGCCTGTTGCGCTGGCCAATCGCGCAAAACAGGAACATGAGAGAAATCGCTTCTTCAAATTGAGAATTCTGACAGGCGCATCCAGCGGTCAGAGCATCGATGACGAACTGGCCAGAGCCGACGCCGTTGCCTGGCGTGCGCCCTATCAGGGAGAAACCAGTTTAAGACAAAAAATCAACCGCGAGGAGGTCGAATATGTGGATATTCACCTTTCCCATGTTCCCCAGATGCTGGCGTATGGGTTTCTGGGAAATCTGGATATCTGCGTTGTCGAGGCCACGGAAATCACCCGGGATGGCCGGGTATATCTGACCTCGTCCATCGGCGCCTCTCCCACGTTTCTGCAATATGCGGATAAGGTGATCATCGAGATCAACAAAAAACATTCCCCCAGGCTGAGGGAAATGGCGGACATTGTCGTGATGCCGCCTCCGCCGCACCGGGATCCCATTGCGATCCATTAACCCCTAACCCGGATCGGTTGGCCTTATGCCGTGGTCAATCCGGAGAAGGTCCTGGGAGTCGTGGTGAATGACGAACCGGATCATGTCGGCGAAATGTCCCTGCCGGATGGGGTCAGTCATCTGATCGCCAAGCATGTGGTCAAGTTCCTGTGTGATGAAATTGCTGCCGGCCGTTTGCCAAAGAACCTGCTGCCGCTTCAAGCAGGTGTCGGCAGCGTAGCCAACGGGGTGATGGCGGCACTGGGGGCACATCCGGATATACCGCCGTTCAGCATGTATTCCGAAGTGTTTCAGGATGCCATGGTGGACATCATGGCCAGCGGAAAGCTTATTGGGGCCAGCGCGTGCAGCCTGACAGTATCCTGGGCTAAGTTACAGGAAATCGTCGGGAACATGGACTTTTTTGCTCCCCGAATTGTGCTTCGCCCCCAGGAGATATCCAATCACCCGGGAATCATTCGCAGGCTGGGCGTGATTGCGATGAATACGGCGCTGGAAGCCGATATCTACGGCAATGTCAACTCCACCCATCTTTATGGAATGGATGTGATGAACGGAATCGGCGGTAGCGGCGAATTCACCCGTAACGGTTATCTGTCCATGATGATGACGCCCTCCATTGCAAAAGGCGGAAAAATCTCCGCCATTATTCCCATGTGTCCTCACATTGATCAGAATGAGCATTCGGTCCAGGTGATTGTCACCGAACAGGGTCTTGCGGATCTTCGCGGACTGGGACCCAAACACCGGGCTGAAGCCATCATCCAAAACTGCGCTCACCCCCTGTATCGGGACTACCTGAACCGATATGTTCAGGATTCCCGCCACGGCCACATTCGGCATGACCTGACCCGGTGTTATGAACTGCACCGGAACCTCATGAACCATGGCTCAATGCTGCCATAAAAGACGATATGATGAAGAATTCATCTCAGATATTGAATTTGCCGACCGAAGCCAACCTGGCCATTCCCATCCTTGAACAGACCCGGAAATATGGCAGCAAGGTGGCCATGCGGTGTAAACGGGATGGCGGCTGGCAGGAAATCACGTGGAGTGCGCTGGGGGAGCAGTTGAATGCAACCGCCAGGGCGCTTCTGGAACTGGGACTGAATGAAGGCGAAATGGTCAGTATCTTCTCACCCAATATGCCGGAGTGCACCATCGCCGACGTTGCTTCCCTTAGTATCCGGGGGGTACCGGTCTACATTTATCCCACCAATCCAGCCAAAACAGCCGAATATATTGTCAATGACTCTGAGTCCAGGATGATCTTTGTCGGAACCCAGGATCAATATGACAAGGTTATTTCATTTATTTCCGCGTCTTCATGCCTGAAGAAAATCATTGCTTTTCAAAAAGAAATCAACCTGAACGGTCATCCGATGGCCATGTATTTCGATGCGTTTCTGGATCTGGGACGAAGCTCATCCAAAGGCCCGGAAATATCCCACCGATTGGGGCGGGCCTCCCAGGACGATCTTTTGACACTGATCTATACATCCGGCACCACGGGAGAACCCAAAGGCGTGATGCTGACCCATTATTCCAATATGTTTCACAGCGCGGCATCACACGACAAGCGCCTTCTGGATATCAATGACCGGGATGTTTCGCTGTGTTTTCTTCCCCTGTCCCATATTTTTGAACGGGCATGGACGTATTATGTTCTGTATCGCGGCATGACCAACAACTACCTGGAAGATCCCAAAACCATTATTGAAGCCATTCAGGAAGTCAAGCCCGCCGTCATGTGCGCGGTGCCGCGGTTCTATGAAAAAATCTACGCTACGGTCCAACACCGCCTGGAGGCGGCGTCTCCACTCAAAAAACGGCTTTTTAAATGGGCACTAAGGACGACCAGCCGGTTCCCCTTTTTCTGGAAGCCCGGTATCGAATCGCCGACGCCCTGGTTCTGAAGAAGATTCGGGATATCGTCGGCGGCAGAATCAAATTCTTTCCCTGTGCCGGTGCGCCGCTTTCCCAAAACATCGAAGAGTTTTTCTATGCCGCGGGCATTTTTATCTGTTATGGGTATGGCCTTAGTGAAACAACGGCAACAGTAACCTGTCACGAACCCCGTCATTTCAAGTTCGGGCTGGTTGGAAAGCCCATGCCCGGTGTCCAAGTTAGAATATCCGGAAACGGGGAAATCCTGGTCAAGGGCGGCACGGTCATGAAGGGTTATTATAAAAAGCCGGCTGAAACCGAAGAAGTGTTTGAAAACGGATGGTTCAAAACCGGGGACGCCGGTGAGTTTGATGACAATGGCGAGCTTCGCATCACGGACCGCATCAAGGATTTGATAAAAACCTCCGGCGGAAAATATATCGCCCCCCAGTATATCGAGTCGGTCATCGGCAGCGACCATTTTATCGAACAGATTGCCATTATTGGCGACAACCGGAAGTATGTTTCGGCGCTGATTGTTCCATCCTTTGAGGTATTGCAGGAATATGCCAACGCCCATCAGATCCAATGGACCTGTCGGGAAGACCTGATCCAACACCCTTCCGTCATCGAACTTTTCCGCAGAAGAATCGAATCGCGCTCAAATGACTTTGCCGGGCATGAAAAGATCATCCGGCTCACCTTGATGCCGAACGAGTTTTCGATTGTCGGC
>JAPLJE010000194.1 GCA_026388755.1 Deltaproteobacteria bacterium
ACCACAGGGCGAAAGCAGATCCGATCAGTAGCAAAACCAAAAGCATTCCGACAATGTACTTCAACGCCGATTTCAGTGTTAATTCCTTCGGCTCCAGAGTCCCAAACCACTTGTCATAGATTTCCCGGTATTGACCGGTCTTCTTGATAATACTCAACCCCTGGCTAAGTCGTTCCAGCAGCAACAGATTGCCTTTCTTCACAGCAAAACTGTAAGGTCTGTTGTAGGACTCGACAACAGCTGGCGACTGGGTGAGATTGGTTAGCTTCAGATCATTCACCAGCGTCAATCCAACCAGTTTGGGCATCAGGGCCGCGTCTCCCTTGCCTGATGACAGAAGTCGGAGAGCTTCAGGAAGACTATCAATCAGGATTAAATACTCAGAATCCACAAGACCCGAAGAACGAAGGTAGTCATGAGCCTGATCGCCTTTCATCACGATCACTGTGTGACCCTTGAGATCTTCTATGGTGTTTAGTCTTTTGCTGTCCTTCCTTGTAAAGAGTGCGTCAAAGGCAATTGTGTGCGGTACGGAAAAGTCGAATAATTTATCCCTCTCTTTTGAGTAGGACATCTTCGGAAGAAAATCGATTTCTCCTGTTTCGAGGTTCCGCATGGCCCTATCCCATGTATCTACCTCGATTTCCAGTTCCATCCCCATGACTTTGGCTACTGCTTTTACCAAGTCAACACTGAAACCATCAGGAACCCCCTCTTTGTTGACGAAAGTGTATGGGTAATAATCATCCACAATGACTGATTTGAGTTGACTTTTCCGCTGTGTGGAACTGTTGGGGACTGGAGAATCTTCACCACCCATAATCCACGGAATGAAAAGAAATGGGAATAACCAAAGCACTATTAGATGACGCAGTCTCTTCAATTCCATTGAGGCTGGTTTCATAGGATAATCCTCTTTATTAGCACCTCTCCCAGTGGAGCGGGCATTATTAAAGCATGAGAACACT
This sequence comes from Deltaproteobacteria bacterium, assembly GCA_026388755.1. GTDB lineage: Bacteria > Desulfobacterota > Desulfobacteria > Desulfobacterales > Desulfatirhabdiaceae > RAAP-1. The sequence goes on from JAPLJE010000194.1 coordinate 969, forward strand.
GAAAATCGGTCCTTGATTTTCAGGACAAAATTCGATTGATCGTGTCGCTAAGCCCTTTAAGCTGATAAGGCTTACCCAAGAATGCATTGGGACGTTCGGGATGTTCGCCTGCCATAACATGTGCCTCGTCGTAGCCGCTGGACAGGATCACCGGAATATCAGGTGAAAGCTTACGCAGAGCAGCCAGTGTATCCCAGCCGCCCATTCGCGGCATCGTCAAATCAGAAAGTACGCAGCGGACCTCATCCTGGTGCTGCCGGAATACCTCTATGGCCTCAACGCCATCCTTTGCTGTAAGCACAATAAACCCCAGGCGGGTGAGCATAATCTTGACCATCTTGCGCACCTGTTCCTCGTCTTCGACCAGCAGCACCGTGCAGCCCCCTTCGATTTCCGGAGCTTTGCCCTCTTTTTCAGGGAGAATGGGAATTTTTTTGCCCGACACAGGCAAAAAGATCCGAAAGACACTGCCCCGCCCCGGTTCGCTCTCCACAACAATCCCTCCTCCGTGGGCCCGAACAATTCCCAGAACCACCGGCAATCCCAGGCCCCGGCCGGTGAACTTTGTGGTGAAAAACGGATCGAAGAGCTTCTCAATATCACTATCCGGAATTCCGTGGCCTTCATCCGCCACTTCCAGGCAGGCATAGACGATTTCCTGCGGCTGCCAGTCGATAGGGAAGCGGTTTGAGTCGGGAATATTCGCATGAGAAACCGTCTTGACGGTCAAACAGATGGCACCTTGTTTCTCGCCTGCGGATTCCCAGGCATTGGTGATCAGATGGGTTAGAGCCTGCTGTATCTGGCATGCTTTTGCACGGATGACCGGACCGGAAGAGGGGAAATCGGCCTTAAGCATTATGCCTTTCGGCGCTGCGGCCTGAAGCAGGGTCAGGCTTCTGCGGCAGACCTCGGACAGGTCTATGGGTTCACGCTTGCCGGGCGTTTGCCCTATATAGGTCAGCAGCAGACCGCTTACCTCCGCAGCCTTTCGGGCCGCCTTCAGGACTTCGGTCAGGGTTTCAAAGGTGTCTGCGTCCCGTGGCAGGGCGTCCATGGCCATTTCCAGGTTTCCCGTCACTACATGGAGCTGATTATTGAAATGGTGGGCGATGGCGCCGGCCATGGTGTTCAGGCTTTTGGCCTTTTGGAACTGCCGGTTCTGAGCTTCTATCTTCTCTTTTTCGGCTTCCGCCTGCTTTCGCTCGGTGATGTCGATGGTGTAACCGGCCAATAAGGTTTTATCCCCCAGGACAATAGGGAACTTGATGGAGGTGTAGCTTCGGCCATTCAATTCCTCATCCAGTCTCAGTACATCACCCTTGGAGACAACAGCCAAGTCGTCGGCTGAAATTTTTGCAGCAAATTCGGGCGGGAACAGTTCCTCCATGGTCTTGCCGACCATTTCAGAACCCGGGATGCCGATCATATCCTGATAATTTTCGCTGGCCTGCAACACAAGGCTCCGTTTGGAATTCACATCTTTGATATAGCAGTAAACAGGGGAGTGCCGCATAAACAGCGTGAACAACTTATTGTATTCAATCAATGCCTCCTCCCGTTGCACCAGGGTTTCCAGCAGGCGATTGAACCCACCGATCAGTTGGCCGATTTCGTCCTGAGTGGTGATGGGCAAGGGCTGCGGGGGTTGGTTCGTATCCGACAGGGCGATCAGCATTTCTGTGGCAGCCAGCATCGGTGAAAGGTGACGTCTTAACATCCACCAAGTCATCCACCAGGTCAGGCTACCCGCCAGCAGGGTGAGGAGAATAGTGGTCAGCAGCATGCGCTGCTGCATGTCGCGAATCGGGGCAAAGGCTTCTTGGGTGGGCAGTATGGCGCCCAAGAACCAGCCAGCCACAGGAATGCCTTTGGCCGAGCCCAGCACTTCCACGCCAAGTGGATTGACGTAAACGGCTGAACCCTCGTAGCCCTGAATATAACGGTCCAACGTCGGGTTGATGCCGGGGGCGGGGAAATGCTCCATGACGCGCGTCTTGTCGGAGGCAGTGACAATCAGCCGGTACTGACGTGCCACAAGAAAATAACCTCCGCTCATGCCGTAACGGCTTTGCGAAATCTTGTCCATAAAATTTGGCATGGCCAGGTTGGTCGTTCCGGCCAGGACACCGATCACTTTGCCTTGCGTATCCCAAATGGGCACCCCGATGCTGAAAACCGGAGTCTGCAATTTCTTTCCTATGACCGGCTGGCCGATTGTCGATTTCCCCTCCTTGAGCGCTGCGGCTATGAAATCTCTGTCCATGTAATTGAGGCCGAGCCGTCCTGCCGAGAGCGAAACATCGACAATCGCGATCCCTTCAATCCCGGTGACGAAAGTGCCACCGTTGAACAGACTCTGAAGAACTGGGTGCCGTTCCAGGAGTGCCTGCAAGGCAGCCGGATCGCCCAGAATAGACGGGTTAATTTCTTTGGCAATTTTTTCCAGCGATCTCAACCTGTCGTCCAGCTCTTGATTGACCTGTGCGGCCAAAATAGAAACCGTCGAGAACTGCTGGTCGCCCAACAGGTGTTGCATATCCTCGCGCAGCATATGGCTGGCGAAAAAAGTCAGTGACCAAAAGCCGATCAGAAAAATGGCCAGCGTGAAGATAGTCACTCTTGCCTTGAGCGACCGGCACCGAAAGATATTCAAGTTCATCAGTTTTTTTCTCCAACAATGATTTTGTCCTGACCGTTATGTTTCCGGTACGTCCCTGATTCTTTGCTTTATATAAAGCCACATCAGAAAAATTGATGACCTTGTTCGTCAATAATCAGAATCTTTGCCATAACGCCTTTTACCTCAAGCTTCTACTGTCCGTGCACTGACAATCGCGCGAGCAGTGACCGCACCAATCACGAACATGCCGCCGATCAGGGCCAGTTTTCCGGGTGTTTCTCCGATGACCAGAAACACCCAGAGCGGATTCAAAATGGGCTCCAGAGTTAATATGAGTGAGGATTCAAGAGCCTGTACCTGTTTTATCGCAATCGAATACAAGACAAACGACAGTCCGATCTGAAAGATGCCGAGATATGAAATAATGCCAAGGTTGGAAGATGAAAAACTTTCCTGAAGCAGAAACGGCAGGCCGATCACGATGCCAATAATGTTTCCCAGCAAAATGGTGTGGGCGGGCGTTCCGTCTTTTTGCTTACGCATGCAGAGCATCAGAACCGCCATGGACATGCCGCTGACGATTGCCAGAATATTTCCGGAAAAACCGTCGAAATTCAGATCATCTCCAAAGAAGAGAAAAAGTCCGGTGAATATGACAGCAAGCGATATCCAGTCCGCACGCTGGGGGCGTTCGTTCAGGAACCAGTATCCGAAAAGAACGATATAAATCGGAAGTGTGTACTGCAGAAAGATGGCGTTGGCGGCGGTTGTCAGTTTGGTCGCCATAATGAAAAAAAGCTGTGCACCCACATAGCCGAAAGCGCCCACAACCTGCAGAGGCGTCCAGCGAAACCGGGTAGGGCACTTCAGAAAGATCCAGAACACGGCGGTAGACAGGATACTGCGGCCGCTCAGAATCGATAAGGGTTGCCAGGAGATAATTTTGACCAGCAGGCCGCTGCTGCTCCAAAGTATGGCCGTCAGAACCAGAAACAATATGGCCTGACGACGTGTTGCCGATTCGGATATCTTCATCCTTAACCTTTGATGGGATGAATAGTGGCTTCTCGGGCTTCGAAGAAATTCTCGGGTAGAAACGCGCGGATCAAATTGAGTTCGTTGGAATGGATGGGACGCCAGGAAATCCGGTAGCTGGTTTCCATTCCTGATTCGGGATCCGGCGAAAAGATGGCGACTTCCAGGGATTCGGAATGATTCCAGCGCCCTTCAATCCACAAGACATTGTGCCGGTTCAGTTTAAAATCCCTGAATATCCGCATACCCATGGTATCCGCGACGCTCGTTTTCATGGGCCCGGGTGTTGTTTCCGAGGCCACGACCACATAACGTTTCAGATGGGTGACATCGGGATGAGACAGTGAAAGATCAATGACTTTCAGGTCACAGGACATTTCCCACTTTTTTCGAAAAGCGCCCGAAGAGGGAGTCATCGGCGCCTTCCATCGGTAAGTTCCATCAAAAATGATCATGCGGGTTTCCAGGTATAATGGCGTTA
>JAPLJE010000369.1 GCA_026388755.1 Deltaproteobacteria bacterium
ATATAGCCGGTTTTGGATATGGTGACCACCATGTCTTCTTCCACAATCATGTCTTCAAGCGTAATCTCACGGGTTTCTTCCATAATCTGCGTTCGCCGGGGGTCGCCGAATTCCGTCTGAATTTCGGTCAGCTCTTCCTTGATCAGTTTCAGAATAATCAGCTCACTGCCCAGAATCTGCTTGAACCAGTCGATGTCTTTAAGTGTTTTCTGGTATTCATCAATGATTTTTTCCTGCTCCAGGCCCGTAAGCCGTTGAAGCCTCATATCCAGTATGGCCTGGGCCTGAATTGCCGAAAGGGCAAAGGCTGCAATGAGCCTGGCCTTGGCCTCTGCCGGAGACGGGGACTGGCGGATCAGGCTGACCACGGCATCCAGATTGTCGAGGGCAATTTTCAGCCCTTCCAGGATGTGGGCCCGATCTTCGGCTTTTTTCAGGTCAAACTGGGTTCTTCGGACAATAATCTGTTTGCGGTGCCGGATAAAATATTCCAGGATTTCTTTCAGGGTCAGCAGCTCCGGCCGGTTATTGACGACCGCCAGCAAAATGATGCCGAAACTGCTTTCCATCCGGGTGTGCTTATAGAGTTGATTGATGATGACTTCGGCGGCCTGATCTTTTTTAAGACCCATGGCGATCCGCATGCCATCCCGGTCCGATTCATCCCGGATGAACCGGATGCCCTCGATCTGTTTATCCCGGATCAGCTCGGCAATAAATTCAATGAGCTTGGCCTTGTTGACCTGGTAGGGTAGCTCGGTAACCACGATGGTTTCGCTGCCGGTTTTCTTGTCTTTTTCAACAAGGGTTCTGGCCCGCATGCGGATGATGCCCCGGCCGGTCCGATAGGCGTCATGGATTCCGGTCTTTCCGTAGATAAACCCGGCGGTCGGAAAATCCGGACCCGGCATGATGGAGATCAGTTCTTCAAAGCTGAGTCCCGGATTATCGATAATGGCCTTGATGGCCTCGATGGTTTCATTCAGGTTATGGGGCGGAATGTTGGTGGCCATGCCGACCGCAATGCCGGATGAGCCGTTGATGATCAGGTTGGGGATCTTGGCCGGCAGAACCGATGGCTCCGAGAGCGATTCATCATAGTTGGGAACATAATTGACCGTATCCTTTTCAAGATCGTCCAGCATATGATGAGCCAGGCGTTTCATGCGGATTTCCGTGTAACGCATGGCAGCCGGGGGATCGCCGTCAATGGAGCCAAAATTTCCCTGACCATCCACCAGCGGGTATCGCAGAGAAAAATCCTGCGCCATGCGAACAATGGTGTCATATACGGCCGTATCGCCGTGAGGATGGTATTTACCGATGACATCGCCGACGATACGGGCGGATTTTTTGTAGGGCTTGTTCCAGTCGTTGCTCAGCTCGTGCATGGCAAAGAGGACGCGGCGGTGAACCGGCTTGAGGCCGTCCCGGACATCCGGAAGCGCCCTGCCGATGATGACGCTCATGGCGTAATCGAGATAGGATTTTTTCATTTCGCTATCAATGCGGACATTGGGGCGAATATCGGGAATTTTTTCGAGCTCTGTCATTTTAACTACCTTATCGTTTCACTGCATTTATTTTCTGCCAGAAATTGATAACTCGTGTGATAAATATCGGTCAGAGTTAAAAACGCGGTAACCACCAGCGGGCCGTAAATGATCCCCAGGATTCCAAAAAGTTTTACACCGCCCATGATGGATAGAAATACCAGCAGGGTGTGCATGTTGACTCGATGGCCAACGAGTTTCGGCTTGAAAATGTACTCCATGATCACCGAAAGCACCAGATAAAAAATCACGAAAAAAATCCCCGCGGCAAACCTGCCCGTCAAATACAGATAAATCGCAGCCGGAATAAACACCACGCCGGTTCCGATTATCGGAAGAAAAGCGACCATGGACATGATTACCCCCCAGAGAATCGGGGATTTTAACCCGAACAGCGAAAAAAGAATACCGCCTGCAAGGCCCTGTATGAGCCCGCTCAGGCCGTTGCCGATCAAAATCGCGCCGGCCATGTCATTGAATTTCTGAATCAGTATCTGATCCTGATACTCCGGCAGGGGTGAAATTTTGAGGACAA
>JAPLJE010000685.1 GCA_026388755.1 Deltaproteobacteria bacterium
AAACCGATACTTCCAAGCTCTTTGCATCATTTTACGCCATTTTCAGTGGGGTATCTTTCCTGACGTTTTGTGGAGTGCTCTTTACGCCGATCTATCATCGTTTCATCCACAAGTTTCATCTCGATCTGGGGGATAAGAAATTGTAACACTACAATGACGATTAATTCTTTACTTTCCGGTAGAAACCAAGAGCCAGATACCTCCGGCAGATCCCAGAAGGAAACTGATTTATCAAACAGAATAAATTATTGTTGACTTAAATCGATGAAATTCATACATGAAAAATATAGAGAAGCGCTTCAATTACTTGTTGAGCGTACACAAATTTAAATAGAGGCTCAGGGTGAATTGCACACGCATATGCACAATAATTCTCAAACAAGGGGAATACCATGACGTTATGGGAAAAAGCCAAAGCGGAACTTATAGACATTATCGAATGGACCGACGATTCAAGCGATACCATGGTCTGGAGGTTCCCGAGGTATGAAAATGAGATCAAGCATGGCGCGCAACTGATTGTCCGGCAATCCCAGGCGGCTGTTTTTGTGAACATGGGAAAGATTGCCGATGTGTTTACATCCGGACAACACCGATTGACAACCTCAAACCTTCCCGTCCTCACCACGCTCATGGGCTGGAAATACGGGTTTCAAAGCCCATTTAAAGCCGAAGTTTATTTTGTCAATACCCGGAATTTTACAAACCTCAAATGGGGGACAAAAAACCCGGTCATGCTCCGCGATCCCGAGTTCGGACCCGTAAGGCTCAGATCATTCGGCACTTATGTTGTCAGAGTCAGTGATCCGGCGAAATTCATAAAAGAAATTGTGGGAACGGCCGGGCTTTTCACACATGACGCGGTATCGGATCAACTGAAGAACCTGATCGTGACCCGATTCTCGGATATGCTTGGAGAAAGCAAAATCCCGGTTCTTGATCTGGCTGCCAATTACAATGAACTGTCGGCTTACCTGACCGGGAAAATCGCCCCTGAATTTCTGGAATACGGGCTTGAAGTCACAAAACTTCTGGTTGAGAATATTTCCCTGCCCCTTGAAGTCGAAGAAGCACTGGATAAAAAAAGCAGCATGGGAATAATCGGTAATCTCGATAATTATTTAAAATTTCAGAGTGCAACCGCCATGGAAGCCGCGGCAAAAAATCCGGGCGGTGAGGCCTCGGCAGGCGTGGGCATGGGAATGGGTTTTGCCATGGCGAACCAGTTGGGGAAAATGGTAACCCACCCGCAGGAGCCGCTGCAAAGCGACAAGCAGCCACCGCCCCTTCCCCCTGAAGAAACGGGTTCGAAGTATTATGTCGGGAAAAATGGAAAGCAGGCAGGCCCTTTTGAAATAAATTTGATCATTGCGTATATAAAAAAGGGAGCCATAACAAAAAAAACCCTGTTGTGGAAAGCAGGCATGGACAGGTGGAAAACAGCTGAACTTTTCAGTGAATTTGAAGCTGCGTTTAAGACAACACCACCCCCGTTACCGGAATAAGGACTCATGATTCAAAAAAACGCACCTGCTTTGCCCAGCCGTAAGTTTTTCCTGAAGATGTTATTTCGTAATCATAAGGCCCACAGGAGGCAATGTGGCTAATTGCTCCAATTGTTCGGCACCTCTTCCGCCAAACTCAATACAATGCGATTATTGTGGAAGCCGAAATGATATTGATCTCAAAGGGATTAATTACTATACAACCCATGAAATTGAATCGGAACGCATCTGCCCAAGGTGCAACATCAGGCTAAGAACCATTGATTTGAAGATAGGCGGCAAATTTCTGATCGAACGATGCGATGAATGCCTGGGACTTTTTTTTGATCCGGGAGAGCTGGAAGCGCTTCTGGAAGCAACAGTTTCCAACGTATTTACCATCAACCGAAGCAGTCTGGATAATCTCAACACCACAATGAGACCCAATGACTACGGTGTATCCTACATCAAATGCCCGATCTGCTCCAAATTGATGAACCGTATCAATTTCGGAACCAAGAGCGGTGTCATTGTGGATCGCTGTACAGATCACGGCGTATGGCTCGACGGCGGTGAACTCAGACATCTTTTTGAATGGATGAAAGCCGGAGGCAAACTCCTTCAGCAGGAAAGACAGGAACAGATCAAAAAAGAAGAAGAGGTAGAACAAGAACGGCAAAGTCGAAAACCATACTCGCATCTTGCTTCGGACAGTGTATGTTCGAGTTTTAATATATTCGGAAGCACCTTGAGAAATGAAGATCCCGATCTTTTTGAAATGGTAAAAAAAGCGGCCAATTTTTTCACAAAATAAGAAGAAGCAGCGGCATCCGTGACGAAGTAACGAGCGTACGGATCAACGATGCCGAAAGGCCCTGCCAGCGCTTCGTTCGCGCGAATCACAACGAGAGCATCGGCGGTTTCTTGAATGCTCCTCGGGTCGCGTTGGCTACTCATCATCGTTTCTCCCATTGAGTCAACACGCACGCATCGTACGGCGCTCCGATGCCACGGTGCATGACCCGCGCAATGTAGCAGATCAGGCACGGCTTTAGCCTGGCACAAACGCACCAAAAGTGTCAAGGACGGAAACCGTAATGAACTTATTTTTAACTTTTATTTCAATGGATTATTTAAAAATATAATATCATAAAAAAAGGATTGACAGATTTGAAATTTCGGCTATATTAGTTCGAAACTTATCGAATTGTAATAGTATCAAATTGAACTCAATAAGGTTTTGTATTTATGGATTCGGCTAAGCTGTCAAAAATCATGAAAGCACTTTCAAACCAGACGCGCCTGGAGCTGTACCTGCAAATAGCAAAACAAAGCGAGGCCAATTTTGATACAGGGTGTGAATGTTTTATCTCTGACATTGTCGGATCTTTACATATCGGCGCCCCGACCATTTCCCACCATTTAAAGGAACTGGCAAACGCAGACTTGATTATTACCGAAAGACGGGGGAAATTTCTGGCGGCCAGAATAAACAAAGAAACCATTCAGGCGGCAAGCGCTATTTTATCCTTAACGGAAACAGTGAAGCCATAGCCGGTCGATTCAAGGACACAGCATGAAAACAAAAAAACCGATAACAGACATTATCAGGAAAAGACATTCCTGCAGAACCTACAGTACGAGACCGGTTGAAAAAGATTTGAAAGATCAGCTTGAACAATTATTGGCCGACAGCCCTGCCGGGCCTTTTGGATCACGCTCCCGGTTTGAACTCATCACGGCAACCGATGAAGACCGGGATGTATTGAAAGATCTGGGTACCTATGGGTTCATAAAAGACCCCGCCGGATTCATATTAAGCGCTGTAAAGCAATCCCCGCGGAACCTTGAAGATTTCGGCTATGCCATGGAACGAAACATTCTTTATGCCACGGACCTGGGTCTCGGCACCTGCTGGCTGGGTGGAAGTTTCACCAGAAGCACGTTCGCGGAAAAAATCAGCGCCAAAGAAGATGAAACCTTGCCTGCAGTGGCATCCGTCGGTCATATGGCACCAAAAATGCGTATGGTGGAAAAAGCCATCCGATGGGGGGCCGGAGCCAAAAACCGCAAACCCTGGAAAGACCTATTTTTTAAAAACGGATTTAACGGTTCCCTTTCCCCAGAAGATATTGGAATATGGGCGGAACCTCTGGAAATGGTAAGAATCGCGCCTTCCGCCTCCAATCGCCAGCCCTGGCGGATTGTTCATGAATCTACAACCAGGCGCTTTCATTTTTATCTGCAGCGCTCAAAAGGATATCAGACCCGCAACAAAATACTGTTCGGCATTGCAGACCTTCAGCGCGTGGATATGGGCATTGCCATGTGTCATTTTGAAATGACCGGCAAAGATTTAGGATTTTTCGGGAAATGGTCTTTTGATGAACCGAATATCGGAAAACTGCCTGAATTGACATCGTATGTGGCGTCATGGCAAACATCCCAGTAAAATATTCAATCTGAATGCCCTTAATCATTATCTTTTGTAATCCACAAGAACCGCTGCTTTCCGAAGTCCTGTACCCGTGCTGAATTCTGAGAAGCGGATTTCATCGGCTTTTCCCTGATGTTCATTCTTAACAATGATATTCATATCATTAACGAGTATTCGGACAGGTTCTGATCGAAGAAACTGCTCAGGATGATACAGCAACTCCGTAACCCTGTTAAGATAATCTTCAGGTTCATCAAGCGCTAACCGGGCTTCCGCAATTTTCCTGTCAAGTTCCCCCAACATTTCATGCGCTTCGCTTGTCTTCCCTGTATTGTCGGATTTATCCGGCAAAAAAGACTCTCTACTACGGACACGGGCATCCCGCATATTCAATTTGATCTCTAGGATGTGTTTTTCCGTTTCCAAGTCTTTTTTCCTCTCTATCAGAGAAAGGATATCTTCCAGAGAGTGAGTTGCCAGCAATGCGAGCGCACGCAACGATAATTCTTTTCGGGTTTCCTCTTCGGAAATCATCGGCGCGACAATTTGGTGATCGGAAAAATCAATACTTGTCTGAAGCACATCTCTTTTAAGGATCTCTCCGTCTATTTCCGTCCCGAAAATCTTTTTATCCTTGCGGTTCATCACCAAAAGCGCACAGCATCGGGAAGCATTTGTTTTCTGAAAAAATTCTTTCAATGCTTTGTGTTCGGAGAAAAAATTGTTGAACGTATTCTTATCTAAAAATGTTGTTCGGACAAACGAATTCGTATTCCATGAATCTGCCTCAATCGAAACAGGGGGCGGCATCTGAACGATCAACTCGTCCGCATATTTTAGCGTATGTTCTACCGCAGGCATCAGTTTTTTCCGATAATTCGACACATAGTAAATATTGGGGTGACTCAGTTTGACAACAAGATTAACCGCTTCCCATAATTCATCACGGGGACGGATTTCGTTAGCACATGATTGACCAGATCTGTCCCGAAGTTTTGTTAAAAAATCGAATATTCCCATATTTTTTCCCTTTTATCCTTTAACTCGTTATTCCGGCAAAATACTATTTATGATGCCCTGATACAGTTAATAAGAGTCATAAGGGTTTCGTCAGAGACTGTACAAATACGGTCACCAAAACGGCCAAAACTTCAAAATCGATCATTTGAGTCGCGTTGAGATCATACAACAGAGTGGCTCGGGCAGGAAATTCATCATCCCGGTCATAGAAAATGAGCTGTAGCGGAACATGCGGAAGCAAATCAAAAATCAGGCTCACCGCCCCCAAGCCTGCTTCCCCACCCTGGCGACCTCCAACCGACGCTGCTACCGCCAATAGTTCCGGAATGCGCCCCTGAAATCGCTTTATTATGGGGTGCTCTAAAGCACTATTGGAATAACCGCCATGTTTGAACAACGGCCCCGCAAGCTCCGCAAGCGTTACAAATTGTCCGTTTGGCCGGCTGCGACTGCCTTTCAGCACATAGTGGATCAATAATCGCCTCACGCCCTCCCTGGATACCAGATAAGTCGTGCCCAAAAACGGGACCTCGACTTCTCCGGCATCATTCAGCGCAAGACCAAGATGTTGCGATGAAGCGGCAATATCCGCATTTGCCAGACGCCCGATAAGATCCAGATAAATCCATTTATGGCCGCCAATAACGATGGATTCTTTCAAAATATGATCCTTTGGTTGGCCCATAACTATTTTAAATTTCTTTCTTGACTGAGTTGGGACGAAATCATGGAGATAAGTCAGTCTTCATATCGGCCTACCGAGAATTGATTGAGAAACCGAAGTTATGCGACATTTTTAGGGTTTCTTATTGTTATTTTCGGCCTGTCAGTTTCGCTCGAATAGTACGAGAATCACGAGCACAATGAAACAGCCCGAACACTATGATCTGGTCGTCTTCTATTGTAAAGTATACAGCGTGTGGGAATCTCCTAAGCAGACAGCGCCGGAATCTGCTATGAACCCTTTGATAATGCATAGGATTGCGAGTTATTTCACCGGTGTAAGCGTAGAACATCCGAATAAATTCCTCGCCAAGGCCCAATGACATGACTTCATACCATGTGTAACCAGACGTAATATCTTCCTCAATCTCGGGAACGAAACGCAGCGTGTACTTCATTTCCTTCTTTCTATTCTTATCTGAAGTTCCGCAAAAGATAAAAGATCCCCTGGAGCGGCCTCATACCGTTTGCGTCTTTTGTCCAATTCCTCCATATGGCTTTGAGAAACAGGCACTTCAGATTCATCCATAGCAATGCTGTCCCACAAATCCTCAACCAAAAGTATCTTTTCCGGCGTGCTCATTTTTTTGATTTCGGAAATATCGCTCACGCGCATTGTTTCGCTCCTTTCTTGGCATATGATATCTGTCTTAATAATAACGCTTTCTCGAAAGGGACTCTATCCTTGTCGCCATCCATTTTCACACCGGGGCAGTTTCTGAGAAAAACAGACAATAACACTTTACTGACGGATACATATTTCCAACTCATACTGAAAAGGCGTCAGCGAGATGCATTTCACGTGGATTCGCTTCACGCCGTGGTTATTAACATATAAACGCTCTCAGGCCGTACCAGCGACATCAGATTATCTATTCTGCCTGCATTCAAATCACTATCTTATTAAATTCATGTATTATATGAAAGATAAATACTATACAAGAATTTCCCGAAATTTAATTTATTTTGAAGGCTGTCATGGTATGAAAATGAATAAAACAGTTTCTAAATATTATTTATGCCCCCCAGTTACAGTTGCGAACATAATTGGAGACGCTTTATGGAAAAGCCGGGATCATTTGCTGAAGAAATGGCAATAAAAAAGCAAGTAGTCACACTGCCCCATCG
>JAPLJE010000533.1 GCA_026388755.1 Deltaproteobacteria bacterium
ACAGGTGCTTCCAGAAATAAGCGGCATCGATCCCCCGGTCTTCAATCTGCCACAGATAGGTTTTCATGGTATGAATGTTGTGAATGGTAAACAGACAGGGAATCCCAATTCTCCTGGACATGGCAGGGATCAAACCGGTCATCCAGTCGTTGCAGTGAATCAGATCGGGCTGAACCCTGGGAACGATGTTATTGATGACTTCCCGCTGAAAGGCCAGTGCCATTTTGATATTTTCCATCCAGTAATCCGAATAAACCCGGTTTTTGTAAAAAAACGCCCGGTCTTCTGCCAGATGGATCCGTTCGCCCGGCATTTTATTCTGAATGGCCTGAAGTTCCTTGGACAGGAAAGGCGCCATCTGTCCACTGAAAATCGCCCGATAATCGGGCATGGCAACATGGACATCGGCACCCTGATCAAAAAGCGCATTCACCAGCGCCGCCGAAACATCCGCAAGACCTCCTGCTTTGGCCGTCAGATAGCTGGCAAGACTTCCCATGCGGTTGGGCAGATAGGTGACCTCCGGTGTTACGATAAGAATGCGGGGATTTCGGGATATTGTCATGATAAAAATCCTTATTCAATTACGCCCAGGTAATCAGCCCGGGGGTAAATTTCATCCAATTGTCTCCGCGCGGCGTCACCCTGGCTGTAAAGGCAAACTGTCCGGAAGTCTTACAGATTGTGGTGCAGGAATACTGGTAATGATTGTATCCAAGCTCTTTGCCGACGGTCATGGTTTCTGTCTGAATATCTTCAAGCACATCAACGGTTTTGGAGATCCCCAGACACAGTTCCACATCCACTTCATAGGGATCGAGCCCGCCAAGACTAACCGTAGTTGTTACGGAGAAAGCATCGCCAACCCGATAAAATTTCTTGGGTTCCACGTCTGACATGCTGGTCTGCCAGCCGCCTGGCCTCCTCGGATTGATTATACAACAGCTCCTGAGACCGATAAGCTCCCGGATGGTAAAACCGCTCCTGGTAGTCACCGACCATCCGCTGGCTGCTGAACTGCCGCATGGCCATTTTCATGGAAGCCTTCATCATCCGGATCCAGGTCACCGGGATGCCCCCCTTGCTTCTTTCGTAAAAACAGGGGATCACTTCATTCTCCAGGACATTATATAGCGATCGGCTGTCCAGCAGATCCTGATAACCTGGATCAGTATTATCATCACGGTTTCCGATCTGCCAGCCGCAGCCTTCGGAATAGCCTTCGTCCCACCAGCCATCCAATATACTGACGTTAAGCACACCGTTAATGGCCGCCTTTATGCCGGATGTGCCACAGGCTTCAAAAGGCCTCCGGGGCGTATTGAGCCAGACATCCGCTCCCTGAACCAGATGCCGGGCTATATGAATATCATAATCTTCCAGAAACACGATTCGGTGCCGTACGCTGGGTCTTCGAGAAAATTCAATCAGACGTTTGATCAGATCCTTGCCTTCAGTATCCCGAGGATGGGCCTTTCCGGAAAAAATAAACTGCACCGGATGCTTTTCGGAATTCAGAATGGCTTCAAAACGCTCTGGTTCCTGAAGAATAAGGTAGGCACGCTTGTAAGAGGCAAAGCGCCTGGCAAAGGCAATGGTCAGGACATCCTGGTCCAGCACCGATTCGACATCTCTCATTTTGGACATGGGGGCATGGCGGCGCTGATACTGCGAAATCATCATCTCCCGGCAGGTGCGGATGAGTCTGGAGCGATTCATGTCATGGGCACGCCAGAGCTCTTCGTCATAAATCTGATCGAACCGCTTGAAGTTCTCCGCATTCCTGATATCCATGTGCCAGTCCGGACCGATATATCGTTCAAAAAGGAGGGCGTTTTCATGGGATATCCAGGTAGGGATATGGACACCGTTTGTAACATGCGTGATCGGAATCTCGCTTTCCGAAATCCCCGGCCAGATGTGAAGCCACATCCGCCGGGCGACTTTTCCATGCAGTTTGCTCACACCGTTGCAATACTGGGACATGCGCTGGCCCAGAACAAACATGGAAAACGGCTGATCGGAAGAGGCTGTAATGGGCTGTCCCCAGGAAAGCATTTCTTCCGCGGGAGTCTGGAGTGTTTCCTGAAACGGGATAAGATAAGGCTTTATCAAAAATGGAGGAAATTCGTCATGACCGGCCGCAACCGGAGTATGGGTGGTAAAAATGGTTGTTCGGGGAACAATTTCCAGAGCGGTTTGAATATCGATATTCAGATTGGACATGAACAAGGCCAGTCGCTCCAGACTGGCAAAGGCGCAGTGCCCTTCATTCATGTGGCAAACCGTCGGAAAAATTCCCAGTGCGGTCAGCGCCCGCATGCCGCCAATTCCCAAAAGGATTTCCTGGGCCAGGCGTTTTTTCTGGTCTCCGGTATAAAGACTCGAGGTAATATCTCTTATTTCCGGAGGATTATCCCGAATATTGGCATCCAGAAGATAAAGCGGAATTCTGCCGATATTCAGCTTCCACACCTTTGCATAAATTTCTCCGTCTGGGCCGGTAACTGATATGCGTACTTCATTTCCTTGCGGATCCAGAGCGCTTTCAAGGGGGATGGAATACATATCGGTTCTGGGATAGGTTTCCTGTTGATAGCCGTCATAATCCAGATGTTGATGGAAATACCCCTGCCGGTAGTAAAGGCCGACTCCGGTCAGCGGCACCCGCATGTCCGATGCGGATTTCAAATGGTCTCCAGCCAGAACGCCCAGTCCTCCGGCAAACAGCGGAAGACTTTCATGAATGCCAAATTCCATTGAAAAATAGGCAACCGTTCCCCGGTCTCCAAAAACAGAAGAAGACGAATTCATCGGCGCCTGAAGCATGGATTCAAAACGTGCCTTGACACGCTTTTGATGGGCCAGAAAGCTTTCGTCCTCAGAAAGTTCGTAAAGGCGATCCTGAGGAACCATGGTCGAAAAATAAAGGGGGTTACCATTGGACTCCCGCCAGAGCCGTGGATCGATGCGGCGAAACAGCTCAACTGCATCCCGCTGCCAGCTCCACCAGAGGTTTCTGGATAATTGATCTAAAAACAGTAATGGTTCGGGAATGGTGGGGAAAACATATACTGTTTGAAATTGTGTCATAATCATTCCTTAAGATTTCTATCGAAAAAGTTAAGTCAAAGCATCTGTTGATTCTGCTCGTTTGACTTCTGATTCTTCTTTGTATAATGCTCATAAAAGCTGCCCAAAGTCAAGAATGACCCTAAAACTACCCAAGGGAAACCATGGGAGGATTTTTTCATCTCCTTGAACCGTCACAATGGCTTCCGTCATACCTGTTTTGGACAATCCGCCTCGTTTTTTCGCGAATACATATTCCGTTGTTATTTGAACATGGGTATAGTAATGTAATAATGTTTTGGATAAATCAACAGTAGTCTGTTCATCGTTTTCTCTGCGTTCCAATTACTGGACGACCTTTTACCGGATGGTAACCATGCTGATCAGTATCAATCCCATAACTCCACAGCCGCGACTTGTTGCCAAAGTTGTGGACATTCTGAAAGACGGGGGTATCATCGCCTATCCGACAGATACGTTTTACGGCATCGGCTGCGATATCATGAATAAAAAAGCCATTCAGAGAATTTATCAAATCAAGCAGCGGGACCCATCCAAACCCTTCAGCTTTATCTGCTCGGATCTGAAGGATATCAGCGACTACGCCAAGGTAACCAATTATG
>JAPLJE010000298.1 GCA_026388755.1 Deltaproteobacteria bacterium
GCTCCTTTGAGATATTTTTAGCCAAATCTGCGTATTCACGAAAGGCGGTAACAATCGCTCTGCCCAGTGCCTGGCATTCGGCATCTTCAGCAAAGTCTTCGGTGATGGGTTCAATTTCTACCTGGAAAAAATCCTCCTGATGGACAAATCGTCTGATTCGAGCCCTGGATTTGCCCTCAACCAGGGCCTTGACCGTCCCATCCGGAAGGCGAAGCAGTTGCAGCACCTTGCCAATGGTGCCAATTAGACTGATATCGTTGATGTCCGGATTTTCTTCGCCGATTTTTTTTTGGGTTGCCAGGAAAACGTTTTTCTCATTGTTCATGGCATCTGCCAAAGCCTTGACAGATTTGGATCTACCGACAAAAAGCGGCGCAACCATGTAAGGAAAAACCACGATATCTCTCAACGGCAGCAGGGGCAGCAGGATAACCTCTGGTGCCGGACCATCTTGCCTGAATTTTTTTGTCAAATTAATCATTGTGAGGGGTAACCATCAAGCCTGTTTTTTTACCGGTTCATAAAGCAATATCGGCGATTCGTTATTGAGGACGACTTCTTCACTGATAACGCATTCTTTAACATCTTCAATAGAAGGAATTTCATACATGATGTTAAGCAGGCAGTTTTCAATAATTGCTCTGAGTCCTCTTGCGCCGGATTTTCGTTTGAGTGCCTCACTGGCAATGGCTGAAAGCGCGCTGTCGGTCAATCGCAAATTGACCCCTTCCATCTCGAACAATTTTGCAAACTGTTTGATCAGCGCATTTTTAGGTTCTTTCAGAATTCGAATCAGGGAGCTTTCAGTGAGTTCATCCAGAGTGGCAATTACCGGAAGTCTGCCAAGAAACTCAGGAATCAGGCCAAATTTGATCAGATCCTCTGGCCGAACCATTTTCAACAAATCGCCGACATTGTGGTTCGATTTTTCGACAATTTTGGATCCAAAGCCCATTACATTGGATCCCAACCGTCGCTGGATTATCTTCTCGAGGCCATTGAACGTTCCTCCGCAGATGAAAAGGATGTTGGACGTGTCCACCTTTACAAAGTCCTGCTGAGGATGCTTCCTTCCGCCTTTTGGTGGGACGCTCGCTGTGGTTCCCTCGATGATTTTCAGCAGGGCCTGCTGAACTCCCTCGCCGGATACATCGCGGGTAATGGAAGGATTGTCAGATTTAGAAGCAATCTTGTCGATTTCGTCAATGTAGACGATGCCGCGTTTGGCCTTGTCCAGGTCATAATCCGCATTCTGCAGAAGGGACAAAATGATGTTTTCGACATCTTCTCCCACATATCCGGCTTCTGTCAAACTGTCTGCAGAAGGGACAAAATGATGTTTTCGACATCTTCTCCCACATATCCGGCTTCTGTCAAACTGGTTGCATCTGCGATGGTAAACGGAACATTCAAAAATCTGGCCAGGGTCTGGGCAAGAAGGGTTTTACCGCTTCCGGTCGGCCCGATCAGAAGAATATTGCTTTTTTGAATTTCCACATCATTCTGGTTGATTAAAGAATCCAGCCGCTTGTAATGATTGTGGACTGCAACCGCAAGGATTTTCTTTGCCCGGTCCTGCTCAATGACATAATCATCCAGCATTTCCTTGATCTGTTTGGGTACCAGGGCTCGTTGCTGGGAAGCGGCGTTTTGCTCGGTTTCTTCTTCAATGATTTCGCTGCACAACTGGATACATTCATCACAAATATAGACTGCGGGACCGGCAATCAACTTGGCCACTTCTTTTTGGTTTTTACCGCAGAAAGAACAGAAGAGATTGTCTGTCATATCATCTTTTTTTGCCATGTTATACCTCCGTTTTGACCAGTTGATCCAAATCGTCCCGATTGGCTATGACATGATCGATAATACCGTATTCTTTGGATTCCTGGCCGGACATGAAAAAATCACGATCCGTATCTTTCTGAATCTGTTCCAGATCTTTTCCAGTATGGTAAGCCAGAATGTTGTTTAAATTGTCCTTCATTCGAAGGATTTCCTTTGCCTGAATGGCGATATCTGATGCCTGTCCCTGAGATCCGCCCATGGGCTGGTGGATCATTATTCTTGAATTCGGGAGCGAATAACGTTTGGTTTTTGTTCCGGCGGCCAGCAGCAAAGCTCCCATGCTGGCTGCCTGGCCGATGCATACAGTTGTGATGTCAGGCTTAATATACTGCATGGTATCATAAACAGCAAGCCCGGCAGTAACAGATCCGCCAGGGGAATTGATATAGAAGTTGATTTCTTTTCCAGGATCTTCCGATTCCAGAAAGAGTAGTTGCGCGATCAACAGATTGGCAACTTCATCGTTAATGGGAGTTCCCAGAAAAATGATTCTGTCTTTGAGAAGCCGTGAATATATATCATATGCGCGTTCTCCCCGGCTGCTCTGTTCAATGACCATGGGTATTAATGGCACTGAAATTCTCCTTATGATGACAACATGGAAAATGTTATCTGAAGTCGGACTCTGGTGAAGTCCATCAAGTAATCGATTGATTCGTCGCTGTGTTCCCGGATATGACGAGGCCATTGCCGCCGTCGGTTTTTGGCACTGCGGGGTTACGACAAAGCAACCTCAATAGAAAAACGGGAATCCTTTACCGGCGGCTTCTGAAAAACACCCACTTTGATAAAATAAAAGCAATTTTCGTACCAAAAATCATTTTTCGGGTAAAGAGGCTGAGTGATCTTCCAGAACGGGTTCAATCTCTTCAACCGTATTGTTATCAATGATAAGCCTGATCGCCTGTTTTTCAAGGAGCGTATGTTTGAAAAAGGCAAGGTCATCGGGATGCTTGTCATAATACGATTTTATTTCATCAACTGGCCTGCCGTAAGATGCCGCCATTTCCTGTAAAGCCTTGGTCAGGTCGGCCTCGGGAAGCGTCAATTTTTCCTGAGAAATGATTTTCCCAAGAATCAGATGCCTTCGGACCTGTTTTTCGGCGGTATCACGATACGTTGCGGCCAGTGATTCATGGGTCATGCCAAGGGAGTCCATCTTGACCTGCTGATGCTCAAATGATCGTTCAATTTCACGAATAATACCAGAAAGTTCCCAGTCGATCAAGGTGTCTGGAACTTCAAAGGGGGCTTTTTTAATCAATGCTGAAAATATCTGTTCATTGATCTCCTGCTCGGCTCGCTTGTTGTAGCCCTGGAGAAGGTTGCCTTGTATGGCTGTTTTAACATCTTCAATCGAATTAAAAGATCCAAGCCTTTTGGCAAAATCATCATTGATTTCCGGAAGAATCTCTTCACGGATTTCATGAATGTGAACATGAAATGTCGCTTCCTGACCGGCAAGGCTGGCATTATGATAGTCTTCTGGAAATTTAATTGAAAAATCTTTTTGATCGCCTGGCATCATTCCAACGATTTGAGCATCAAAGTCCTTGGAAATTTTCGATGTTCCGATTTTCAAAGTCATATTTTCCGTTTTTTGAAGGTCTGGATGGGGGACTCCGTCTCTAAACCCTTCGTAATCCAGTATGACAAAATCGCCTTCCTGGGAAGCGCGTGCGGGTTCGATCGGTTTGCGTTCTGAAAGATTTTTCTGGAGCATTTTCAGCTGGGCTTCAAGTTCGTCATCAGAAGGCTTGTAAAGCGATTTTTTCAAGGTGAGGCCCTTAAAACCGATATCGGGAATTTCCGGATTAATCTCAACGGTTGCGCTGTAAAGATATGCACTGTCGGCGCTGATCTTCGGCGGGTCAATATCCGGAAGCCGCAACGGGCTAAGGCCGGACTCGGAAATGGCTTCTGCAAAAGAATTCTTGATCAGCCGGGATGTCACATCTTCATAAACATCTTTTTTATAAAGCCGTTCTAGAACCGATCTTGGGGCTTTCCCCGGACGAAACCCTTTTATCTTGGCTGTTTTATTCAATTCTTTATAGGCACTTTCAATTTCGTCAACTACCTCATTCTGAGGGATTTCAATATGAAGTACTTTTTTTACAGCGCTGGTGTCTTCTACCGTAAATTTCATAAGATTGTTTCCATTTCCCTTTGAGCAGTATTGATGGATTTTACATCCATCCGTGTGGCAAAAAACAGTTTATAAAAAATGTATATCTTCTTGAAGATTGTGGATTTCGGTCATCACGAGTCCAGGCAGTCTCAGTCTCAGTCTCAGTCTCAGTCTCTGCTCCGGCCTGGACAGCTTTTGCATTGTTGACAAAAGTGGATGGGAAATTGAATATGCTGGTGCGAGAGGGGAGATTTGAACTCCCATTCTGTTTCCAGAGCTGGATCCTAAGTCCAGTGCGTCTGCCAGTTCCGCCACTCTCGCCAATATGGGTTAAACAGCCTGGTTCATTGCTGGAATGAATAAACTGTACCCAGACTGTCATTCATCCCGATAAAACCTTTCTATAATAATCTAAAATGCAAACCATGTCAAGTATAATTGAAAAACGTTCTGTAATGTCAATATGTTCTAATGATTTATATCATACGCACCTGGCTTGACAAAGGGGCCGGGAAACTGTTCATTTGAGGCTGTTAAGTGTTAAGTTAACGCCTTTGAATACCTTGGGGCCATTTATTTGACACTTCAAAGAACGGCGGCTGTTTGTCGACGGCGGTGAACCGGGGTAAATGCTTTTTAATGCACCAATCAAGCGCATTTCAAAAAAACAATGCCCAAGAAGTTTAGATCTTGCCTGATCCCGGAAACCATGATAAAAATATACAATTACATCTAAACGGGGCGTGGCGCAGCCTGGTAGCGCACCTGCTTTGGGAGCAGGGAGTCGGAGGTTCAAATCCTCTCGCCCCGACCATAAAATAAGGCACTTACGCATCGGCAATAATTAAAAGATTAAATTGCGAGTGAGTACTGCGAGTGGTTTGTAAAAAAAATGGTGGTTTTTAAGGCCCGTTGATTAATTTAAGCGGGCTTTTTTTGTTTGAAACAGTAGAAATTGTTCTGGCACGGATATAAAAATGTAAAATTAAGGTTGACCCACCA
>JAPLJE010000472.1 GCA_026388755.1 Deltaproteobacteria bacterium
CTCTCAGAAATAGTTCGGTTCTCTTTCCTTGACATCACTTGATTGTTGCCATAAAATTCATTTTTTAAAAATGACGACAGGTTGAAGACGATGAAAAAACAAAAAATCAATTTCATCCGCAATATCGGCATCATTGCCCATATAGACGCTGGAAAGACGACCGTTACCGAACGGATACTGTATTATACCGGCAAGTCCCATAAAATCGGCGAGGTCCATGACGGCGAAGCCATCATGGACTGGATGCCGGATGAGCAGGAACGGGGCATTACCATCACATCGGCGGTAACCACCTGTCACTGGAAAGACATCGATATTCAGCTGATTGATACGCCGGGCCATGTGGATTTCACCATAGAGGTCGAGCGGTCCCTGCGAGTTCTGGACGGAGCAATCGGGGTTTTTTGCGCGGTGGGCGGTGTTGAGCCTCAGTCAGAAACCGTGTGTCGCCAGGCAGATAAATACCACGTTCCGAAAATCGCTTTTGTGAACAAGCTAGACCGCATCGGCGCCGATTTTTTCAGAACCGTTGACATGTTGCGCTCCAGACTTCACGCCAACCCCTTGATTCTACAACTACCTGTCGGGGAAGAAGAATCTTTTACCGGTGTGATCGATCTCGTCCATCTGAAACAGATCGTATGGGATGACGACTCTCTGGGAGCCACATTCAATCTTGAGGACATTGCCGCTGACAGTCTGGAATCCGCTCGAATTTACCGTGAAAAACTGATTGAAACGCTTGCCGAAGTGGATGACCAGATCATGGAAGCCTATCTTGCAGAAATTCCGATAGAATCCGACATGCTGCTGGAAGCCATTCGAAACGCCACCATCGCGTTGAAAGCAGTACCGGTTTTATGCGGTTCTGCGCTAAAAAACAAGGGGATTCAGCCGCTTCTGGACGCCATCGTCCGGTTTCTGCCCAGCCCTGCCGATGTTCCACCGATCAAGGGCGTTCATCCTCACACCGGAGACATTATCGAATGCCCGGCAACAGACAAGGCACCGCTGGCTGCACTGATCTTCAAGGTTTCCATGGCAGAAGGCCGGAAGCTATCCTTTGTCCGGATTTACAGCGGGAGGATCAAAGCCGGCGATGATGTGTTCAACCCTTTCCGGAATAAAAAGGAAAAACTGTCCCGAATCCTGCAGATGCATGCCAACAAACGGGAGCGGATTGATGAAGCCGGGGCAGGAAGCATTGTCGGGGTTATCGGTCTGAAGGATTCTTCAACCGGAGAAACGCTTTGTCAGCCGGATTACCCCATTCTTCTGGAAAAGATGGAGTTTTATGAGCCGGTCATTTCACTGGCAATTGAGCCCAAGACCCGGTCGGATCAGGAAAAGCTGGATCAGGTGCTGGAAAAATTTCTGGCAGAAGATCCTACCCTTCGGGTCAAGGAAGATCCTGACACGGGACAGAAAATTCTTTCCGGCATGGGAGAGCTGCATCTTGAAGTCATTATCAGCCGAATGATGAGAGAGTTCAACACCAGTGTCAATGTTGGAAAACCCCAGGTGGTTTACCGGGAAACCATTGAGAATGAAGCAGCAGCAACCGCTGTTTTCGATAAGGAAGTGGCAGGTCAGCGTCATTATGCCGAGGTCTGCGTGAATCTCAAGCCTCTGTCCAGGGGGTCAGGCAACCGGTTCATTCGGGATATTGCCGAAGGCAGTATCCCGACCCAGTTCATGAAAGCCATTGAAAAAGGCGTTATGGAATCTCTTGAAAGCGGAACTCTCATGGGATATCCGGCGGTGGATATCGAGGCCAGTTTGACGGGCGGATCCTACCGTGAATCACAGGGAACTGATCTGGCTTACAAGGTCAGTGCATCCATGGCCTGCAAGGATGCACTGACCAAAGGGAGCCCTTTTCTGCTGGATCCGATCATGGATGTGGAGATCTTTGTTCCGGAATCATTTACGGGCGATGTGATCGGCGATCTAAACAGCCGCGGAGGAAAGATCGAAGCCATTGAACCCAAACTCGGATTCCAGGCCATTCGAGCCATTGTTCCCCTGGCGCGTATGTTCGGTTATTCAACAGCGATCCGGTCAGCCACTCAGGGCCGGGGAACCTTTACCATGCAGTTTTCTCACTTTGACCGGATCTGAGAATTTTTCAGCACAACACAGATTGAAAGAGGAAGGCCATGAAACGATGGTCCGTGTTTTCGTTGTTACTATCCGTTATTTGGGTTAGCGGCTGTTCCACGGCCTATGAAGCCAAACCATTGTCCTTCAGAATGCCTTCAGCCTATAACAACGCCGTCAATGTCGGCGGCGCACAGATTGCCGCCAAGGCATACGCCAATCCCGATGAAGCCAGGCAAATGTTTGGTTTTGATGTTCTGGGAGCCGGCATGCTGCCAGTCCAAGTCATTTTCGACAACCAGGGGCCCCATGAACTTGAAGTTATTGGATACCAATCCTTTCTCGAAGACGAGGCCGGAAATCTCTGGCCCATCCTGACCACTCAGACTGCAAATGAAAGGGCCACAAAATATGCGCAGACCCGAGAGATCTTCAAGGAAGGAGCGCAAAAAGGTTTTCTGGGTGCGGCAGCTGGCGCTGTTGTAGGTGCAGCCATTGGCATCGTCACCGGCGGTGGAATCGGGGAAGCTGTTGGAAAGGGCGCGGCGGTCGGTGCGGCAGCTGGCGCTGTGATTGGCGGAGCCGGAGGGTATGCGTCGGATGAGCCCAACAAGGCCGTTGTCAATGACATGCGGGATAAATCCCTTCAGAATGCCGCCATCGAGCCAAGAAATCTTGCTCATGGATTCCTGTTTTTCCCTGGTGAGGCTGCCTCCGCCTCGAGTCTTCGGCTTCAAATCATTGAAAATGACACCCGAAAAGTGCATTCTGTCACTTTCAGGTTTTGATATCGCAACAGCCACACCCCCCCATACCGCTGGCCTTTTCAAAAGCTTCCCGGCCCTCCCTAAAAGACAGCCAGGCAATGAAAATGGAGCCCAGAGAATCCACCAACCCAAAACCGGTCAGCTCATAAATGAGACTGGCCGCCAGCAGAACTCCGGAAAGGATCAAACAGGTCCGGGTACATCCCGCGTCTGCCAGAATGGCCTGGGAATTCAAGGCGGTCCCCACTTTGACCTTGAAATGAATGAGTGCCCACATGGACCCGATGGAAATCAGGGAAATAACGATCCCCCAGAACGTGGTCTCCGGATGGTGACCTGAATAGACATTGTATAGCGCTGTCGCCGTCAGTCCCGCTGTCAGAAGGTAAAATGCCGTACCCGTGATATTCAATGCCCGCTGCTCGAAACGGTCCGGATTTCCATCCACCGATTGCCGGAGCCTGTGAATCATGTGGCAGACGCCGATTCCCGAGATCACGTCAACAAACGAATCCAGGCCGAATCCAAACAGCGAAAGACTTTCATCCTGAAACCCGAAAAATACCGAAACCGCACCTTCAAGCAGGTTATAATAAATGGTGATCCAGGCGAGCAAATTGGCCTTTTGATAGAGACGACTTCTCATGAATCTTTTGTATCCAATATGAATTTCTCCTGAGTCAGGTCATCGTTAAACAGACGACGCATCGTACTCGATCGTTTTTCTCACGTCTCATATTTTATTGAAATGAACAAAAGCAGTGCGCCTGCAACAAAAAAAACCAGAATCGACCCGATTCCCCAGCGTGAGGCAAGTTGGCCGACGTGCTGCAGTTGTTCGGATGTTGGGGTTGCCGGCATCAGGATTCTCCGCGTTATCAAACCGACCATCCCGACAAAAGCCGGACCGATGACCGCTGAAAATTTACCCATCATGTTGAACAATCCGAAATATTCTGCAGACTGACCCTACGGAATGAAGCGCGTAAAATATGACCGACTCAGGGCCTGAATCCCCCCCTGAAACAGTCCAATAACAACCGCCAGAATGTAAAAATCCATGCGATGCTTCATGAATGTTCCCCATAGGGTGGCTACCGCATATCCGGCAATGGCTATGAAAATGCAGTTACAAGGCCCCCATCTGTAGCTGAGCTTTCCAAATACCAGGGCCGAAGGAAACCCGACGAACTGAACCACCAGAAGGGCAAGCATCAAATCTTTTCCGGTAAACCCGATGGATAGCCCATAGTCAACGGCCATGCGGATGATGGTATCCACGCCATCCATATAGCACCAGAAAGATAAAAGAAACAGCCCGGCCGACTTCAACCTGAAGATCCGCATGACCGTATTTTTCAATTGCAGACCGCCTTGCTTCAGGAAATCGAAGGCATTGACAGGCGGCAACACGTTTTTATCTTCATGAACCCACACCATCAGGAATATCGTAAAACCCGCCCACCAAAGCGCAACCGAAAGAAATGAATACTGCACCGCCTGCCCCGAATTCTCCAGTCCAAACCACTGAGGCTGCTGGACCATGAGGACGTTGAGAACAAAAAGCAGGCCGCCTCCCAGATATCCCATCGCATAACCCAGGCTGGATACCCGATCCCGGTCCGGCGCCGGTGCAACGACGACCAGTAGCGCATCGTAAAAAATATTGGCGCCTGCAAAACAGATCATCCCCACCCCGTAACAGATAATGGCCCATCCCCATTCACCCTTTGGCACCGCCCATAACAGGGCAGTAGCCAATGATCCCGAATAAGCCAGGCAGGTCAGAAATGTCTTTCGGATCTTTCCCCGGTCCGCCAGAACCCCTAAAATCGGAGCACAGAGCGCCACCAGCAGGCTGGCAGTGGAATTTCCGAAACCCAGTAGCGCGGTGCTGGTGTTGACATCCGTACCGATGCTCCAGTATTGTTTGAAAAACAGCGGGAAAAAGCCGGCCATCACGGTGGTGGCAAATGTCGAATTGGCCCAGTCATACATGGCCCATCCCCACACGGCTTTCGGATTTGGTTTCACAGCCATTTTTCCCGCCACATTTCCCACATCAACAAGGCCCAGAGCCGGTGCGGATGGTTCGCCCGGCCCGATAGATGATCTGAAACCGTTGCAGCAACCAGAGAGACATCGAAAAGGCCTTCCCGTTTCAGACGCCCTTCAGCAAGATAATCCAGAAGCATGGGCTTCAATTCTCCTCGAAGCCACTGGGAAACGGGAATCGCGAATCCCATCTTGGGCCTTGCAAAGAGAGATGCGGGAACAAAGCGCGACAAAAGTCTTCGAAGGATGACTTTTCCTTCTCCCTTATGATAAAGATAATTTTCCGGTATCCTGGATGCGTATTCAACCACTCGTTGATCCAGAAGCGGCACGCGGATTTCAAGACCAGCAGCCATGCTGGCCCGATCCACCTTGACCAGCATGGCATCGTTAAGAGAGGTTTGCTGATCCACCCGCATGAGCCTTGACGGGGCCGGCCAGTCCATTGTCCGATCAAAGGTCTGCTCAAACCGGGACGGTTCCGGAAAACGGCCGGTTAAGCGTTCGACCCTGTCCCAATCCCAGAGGCACACCGAAACCCGGTAAAGAGATTGTAGATCCGCATGGCCCATCTGGACAATCAGCTTTTGCCATTTATCCAGGAAATTGGCCGCCCTGAACGCCGGGGGCAGAACGGGCTGAAGCCTGTTGTAAAGATTCTCAACAAAAGCGGTTGGCACCAGCGAAAGGGACCTGTAAAGCCAGGTTCTTAAGGGTCCAGGCAATCTCTGAAAACCGGAGGCCATGGCCTGAGTCGCCCAATACCGGGTATATCCGCAGAACTGTTCATCCCCGCCATCCCCGGAAAGGGCCACCGTTACATGGGAACGGGTCAACTGGCTTACCAGGAAGGAAGGAATTGCCGAAGCATCGGCAAAAGGCTCGTCATAAATCTCCGGGAGCCGGGGAATCGCCGAGAGGGCATCCTTCGAAGTCACATAGAGTTCGGTGTGGCAAGTCCCTAAGCAGGCCGCCACTCTGGCAGCCCAGGGCGCTTCATTGAATTTGGAATCCCTGAACCCGATGCTGAAGGTTCTGACGGGGCGGGAACTGACCTGCTGCATGATGGCAACAACCAGCGAGGAATCGATGCCGCCGCTTAAGAGGGCGCCAAGCGGAACGTCGCTGACCATCTGATCCGAAACCGCCTGAGTCAGAATTTTCTGAAGTTGATCCAGACACTCCAATTCGCTGAGAGATGACCGTCTGCTTGACGCATTCGGAATCTCGGCCCAGAGGTAGGTGCGGAAAGTTTCGGAATCGCAGATCAGAAAATGTCCGGGAAGCAGCTTGAAGATGTGTTGATAAATGGTTCGGGGAGAGGGAATATATTGATAATGCAAAAAAAGCGGTATGGCTCCGGTATCCAGGATTTTGGAAATTCCCTTGAATGCCAGTATCCCTTTCAGTTCAGACGCAAAAATCAGGTTTCCGCTGTGATAATAATAGTAAAGAGGTTTTATTCCCAACTGATCCCTGGCCAGAAACAGCCGCCTGCTGCGGCCGTCCCATATGGCAAGAGCAAACATGCCGGTAAAACGTCTCAGGCATTCTGTTCCCCATTCCAGGTAAGCTTTCAGAATCACTTCGGTGTCCGAATCGCTCTTGAATTGATGTCCGGCTTTTTCAAGCTCTTTTCGAAGCACCTTGAAATTGTACACCTCGCCATTGAAGACGATTCTCACCCTGGCGTCATCGCTGGCCATGGGCTGATGGCCCAAAGGGGATAAATCCAGGATGGACAGCCTGCGATGGCCCAGCCCCACCCCGGCGGATGAGTCCACATAAATACCGGAATCATCCGGCCCCCGATGCGCCAGGGATGCCGTTGACACTGGCAATGACCGGCTGAAAGATTCAAACTGATTGTTGGTAATAAAACCTGTAATGCCACACATTAAAATAGTCCATGATCATGATTCTTCATAGGGGAGTGCATCGTTTCCAAATCGGACGATAGCATAAAGTTCAGCGGCGCGCCGCTTTTGGCGCATCCAATGGAACACATTGTTCGAGCCTATCGATTATACTCATACCAAGTAAAATCCCTTTGCGCTCAATGGTTGCATACAAAATGTACGATAAGGGTGCTGTTACAGCAACTACACACAGATAATGCAGAATACTGGATGTGTCACCATTCTCGAAAAGTGTGCTAATACCGAATTTAGAGAAAAAATGCAGTACGGCAAAATGAGATAGATACATACTGAAACTGATCTTTCCGAGCTGCGTAGTTACCCTATTGACGAGAATTTTTACAGGGAAGACGCTTAAGGTGAGCGCAAACAAGGCGAACATTGCTGCAATGGCAATATAATTTCCTAACAGTCGCGTGATGTTGTTAGATGAAGGAAGTAACATCAGCAACACGATCCACAGCATGAAAAGGAGGCTGCCAAAGACCACAACTCGCTTCAATGAGTCAACATTGCTAAACACAAAATAAACGCATATTCCAATAGCAAAGACTGGAAGTTGGCCGAAGAAATTCATATAAATGAACATTGGAACCAGATATTGTTGGTCTGTCGGATAGATTCCAGAAAATAGATGGTAAAAAGCGAGCCTTGAAATACCGTACAAGCATAGACTGAACAAAAAAAAATATACGGAAGATTTAATTGTTGTGAGAAGGAGCAAAAGA
>JAPLJE010000049.1 GCA_026388755.1 Deltaproteobacteria bacterium
ACCCCCAAATTGACCATCGCCTTTGAATAGTCCGGTCTTATACGAAGTGTCTCCTGAAAGAGGGAAACAGCCTCTTCGCTCTTTCCGGTGCGTTCCAGCAGCACCCCCTTGTTGTAAAGGGCGATGTAATTGTCCGGCCTTAACCTTAACACGCTGTCATATCTGGCCAGTGCTCCTTTCCAGTCGCCGCGATCCATCAAAGCGTTTCCTAGATTTGTGAAACCCCTATAGTTCGAAGGATTTTTTTGCACCACATCCGACCACAGCGCAACATCATCCCTCCAGACTTTATTTCGATTATAGGTTAATAAGCAAAGAGATATCAGGATGACCAGCATTGCCGTCTGCGCCCACAAACGGTGCTTTGAAAGCAATCTTTCCATAAAGCTTGCCCCAATGATTGAAAAACCAAACATGGGCAGATAGAGCCGGTGTTCAAACAAGGCATCCCGAATGGGGAATATGCTGGATTCCACGGACAGGGTAATGAAAAACCACAAAATCCCCAGAAAAAGTATCGCATGTTTTTTACGGCTCCACCCAGCAGCCCCCAGTATTCCGATCAGAAAGATAAACGAATAGGGTGTGGCGCCATCGAAAAAACCATTTTTAAATGGATACACATAATCCACATTCTGCTGAACGGGTATGAACAGCAGTCGGACATAAATGGCAATCACATTAAACTGGGTGCACAAATAGCGCCATCTGCCAACCGCCTGAGTTTCGCGGGCTTTTTCCGATATATCTTCAAGAAGGGTGCCAAACTGAATATCATGGCGGAACATCCCCATACTGTACGCATAAAAGAATCCGCACAGCAAAAATCCGGGAAGGACAAAGCCTATTTTTTTTTTCCAGCCCTGCCAGGTTTGATCATAAACAACATACTCGACCAGGAGAATCGCCAGCGGGAGGGAGGCGGAAATCTGTTTGCTTAAAAACGCCAACACACCGCAGAACGCCGTTAACAGGAAAAATCCACTGCATGCAACCGGTTTCCCGGTAGATTTTGCATCCCGTGCAATGATGTAACTCAGTACCGAACCCAGATAAAAAAAAGCGGCCATCGAGGTATATCGCTGCGCAATATAGGTCACCGCCTGTGTCTGTAGGGGATGGGAAATGAAAATCAGCGCAGCAAAAAGCGCTGCAAGGTAACTGTCCGGGTTATCCGTCCCTGACAGTTTCTGAAACAGCCTCCGGGATAGAAAAAACACCAGGATGCCATTTGCAATATGGATGAAAAGATTGACGAGATGATAGCCGAACACCCGAAGCTTTCCGTAATGATAATTCAGGGCAAAGGTAAAATCCACAAAAGGTCTTGGGGATCGCAAGACATCAGGTGAAAGAAAATTACCCGGATTCCTGATTTTGGCGTTTTCCCCTATCGTAGGCTGATCGTCAAAGACGAACGGCGCATCAAACGTATTGATGTAAATCGCTGCCGCAACAAAACAGATCAAAAAAATCGCCGGCAGATATTGCAGGCATCTGGATTTAAGAGGATAAAAACCGATATTCGACATAAACGTTTTCATTTTTCGCCTTTGGGAACCAACCAACCCAGTCTATTTTTGGGGAGCCCGGCCCTGAAGGTCTGCGACCTTCTGGGCAAACTCCCGGGTGATCACATCGGCATCGCTTCTGCTTTTGATGACATGAGGGGTGATCATGAAGATCAGCTCGGTTTTTTCGTTCGATTTGGTCACCCCGCCGAACAAATATCCCAGAATCGGAATGTCTTTCAGATAGGGGATCCCGGACTGGGCGCTATTCTTTTTGGATTTCATCAGACCGGCCATGACCACGGTCTGATTGTCCTCCACCACCAGAGAGGTATCGGCCCTTCGCGTCAGAAAAATATAATTATTGAGTTCCGGTTTAAAATCACCCAGATCGCTGACTTCCTGGACCAGCTCCAATTTGACCAGCCCGCTGGAATTGATGTGGGGCGTTACGGTCAGAAGAATGCCGGTTTTCCGGTATTGAATCGAGTTGGTGACGGCGTTCGGGTTTATGGTACTGGTTGATGATCCTGTAACCGTCGGGACATCCTGGCCCACTTCGATAACGACCTCCAGAATATTGGGCGATGACAGGATATTGACGTCCGAGTCGCTTCCCAACGCGTACACCAGGCCCCTTAAAAAATCCACGGGATCATAGACGGTCAAAAAAAAGCCATTGGCGGCTCCCAGCGCCGTGTTGATGGGTCTGCCGCCGATGTTTTTACTGTCCAGGGCGCCCTGCGCAGTATAGTCGCCGCTGGTCCCGCCAAGCGAGCCGATGTTTTTGTTCAAAAACCATTCAATGCCGTACGAAACAGACCCGCTCAGGGTGATTTCCGCCACCAGCACGTTGATCAGGACCTGCCTGGGCTGAATATCCAACTGTTTCAGAATGGTCTGAACCTTTTTATAGTCACGGTTGCTGGCCTTGAAGACAATGGCATTATTGGCTTCATCCGGAATGATTTCAATGGTACCGGCGAATTCATCTGTTCCGGAGGTACCGCCGGCGCCTGGAGCCGTCGGCCTGACGATGGTTTGCTTGGGCGTGGTTGTCCTTTGCTGGGAAGACGACGAGGAGCCCATTGTTCCCGAGCCTCCGCCCAAGCCTCCGCCCAAGCCTCCGAGCAAGCTGCCGCTGGCGGAACCGGAAGAGCTCATTCTGGACTTGGCGCTGGAGGATTTGCCAGTTGAAGAGGTTGCGGATTTGGAAGATCGCGCCGCACCGGATTTCCCCGGAAAAACCTGCTGAAGCACATCCGAGAGTTCTATTGCCGATGCGTTTTCAACAAAATACACAAACACATTGGTTTCGGAATCGGTCATATGATCCATGGCCGCCAGCCAGTCCTGAACCAGCGTCAGAATGGAGGGCCATCGCGTGACAACGAGGATGGCATTCATGCTCTTGATGGGAAATATTTCAAAGCTTCCCTCTGCGGCACCCTGGCGTTTGTAAAGGCCGCCAGCCTGAAGCACGCTTTCCAGGTCCGCGGTAATGATGGCTGCATCCACTTCCTTGACTTGAAAAATCTGCCAGGAAAGATCCGCAAAAAATTCTACATCGATCACTCCCAGAATGGCCGCGGCCCGGGAAATGTTTTCCGAGGTATCCGTGATCAGAAGGGCGTTGTTGACCGTATCCTGTACAACCGAAGCGCCTTTGGAAAGAAAGGGCGTTACATTGGTTGCAGCCGTTGCTGCTGCCACATAGCGCAGCCGGATCAGCCGGGTGACATCCCCGACCAGACCCGTTTCATCCACAGTGGTCACCGGTGCATTTGCGGACCCCGCACTGTTGGCTCTGGGAAGGATCTTGTAAATGTTGCCCGAACCGCGGACAATCGACAGATTGTTCAACTGAAGGGCCTCATTGAACGTGTTGATAAACTGATCCTTGGTATAATCACCCATGATATGGAAGGAAACCGTCGATTTGAGGGTCGGATCCACCATGTAGCTGAGGCCAAAAAGATCATAAAGCGTCAGGTCCAGGACTTCATAAAGGTCTGCATTATCAAAAGCCAGCTCGACATGAACCACCTTTGCAGTCTCTTTTTTGTCTTTGGCTGATTTTTGTCCGGGGACAGGCTGCTGGGGGGAACGAGCGATATGTTTTGCCTGCTCTGCCTTGATTTCGCTGATTCCCGCCTTTTCCGGCCGGCCGGCCGGGTACTTCTCTACCGTTTTTTTGTCTTCTCCGCCGGCAGATGCCTTTTCTTCTTCCGGAATCTTGACGCGAACAAAAGGGCTGCCCTCACCGGTGTCTTCCGGAGCCGTATAAGGCCTTACCCATTGTTTCGCCGAACCGCAGCCGGCGGCTCCCAAACCCAGTAAAAGCAGACATGCCGCCATCCAGACCCATACGCCACGGACTGTGGTTTCATCTATCATAAGCATGTATTCCTCGTTGTTATTCTCATGGTTTGATGCCTTACATTTGAAGCGTTGCGATCTGAAGGGATATCTGCAGATCAGCGTCCTTTTTTTTGCGATAAGACACCGAAAAGCGTTCGACCCGTATCA
Source organism: Deltaproteobacteria bacterium (assembly GCA_026388755.1). Lineage (GTDB taxonomy): Bacteria > Desulfobacterota > Desulfobacteria > Desulfobacterales > Desulfatirhabdiaceae > RAAP-1. The sequence goes on from JAPLJE010000049.1 coordinate 4,041, forward strand.
CCTTGTTCAATGTTTCCAGGTATTCCAGCAAATCCGAAACCCCCTGCATTCCGGTTTCAATCTGCAGCTCCACCCGGCTGATGGGGTGCTCCCGCCATTTGGATGCCGGCAGGTCTTTGTACGCCTTGATGGGTATCGTGTTTTTATCCAGAAACTGCTGCAGGATCGACTGTGTACCGGCGCTGATTTCTTCCAGGGTTTTGCCGTCAATTTTCAGGGTGTCGAACCGGATCATTTCCTTTTCAACGGCTTTATGAGATTCAATATATTCAGTAACTTCTTTCATGTCCCGAATGGACCGATCGTGTTCCCGGGTCAGTTTTTCCAGCTCTGTTGACAGATCGCCTTTCTCCTCCTGAAGGGGATCACACACCTGGGCCCACCAGATCAATGTTCCACAGATTAACCCTATCAGGCCAAAAGCCACCTGACGCTTTCGTTTTTTCCCCAGATACAGTTTCATGGATTGGCTTCCACATCTTTCAAACGGAGGGTCAGACTGAACTGCTCCACTCCGGTTGGCGCGCGACTGACCGATCCGGCCAGCTTGACCTGTTCAAACAAGGGGGAGGATCTTAAGGATTCCACAATTTTTAACGCGTCCCGGCTCTGCCCCTGAAGGGTCAGCTCGGCCCCCTGAAGGCTAGCCCGGGAAAACCAGGTGCCTTCCGGGACCAGCCTGGCAATTTCGTTGAAACAGGAAAACAGGCGGGGCCGCAGCCGGATGAAATCATCGATATCCGCAGACAACGATTCGGTTTTTTTCAAGGCATCGCGGACTTTCTCAAGCGGGCGAAGCTTCTGCTGCATCTGCTGAACCTCATTCTTCATTTCCGAAACCAGTTGTTTCCCCCGGCCGACAGCATGATTCAAGTTAATGGTCCACACGGCCAGAATAACTGACAACAAACAGATGGCAGGAATAAACAATTTCCAAAGGTGAAATACCCGTATCCGGGGAGGGGTTCCATTCAGAAAAATCCGCTGATGCCCGAACAAACCCAGGGACAGGGCCGCAACCCCTGAATTCTGCTGAATGGAAGGAAGCCAAGGCAACCTGTTTTGCAGCGGATCAGGAAGCGGCAAATAACTGTCTGAAGACTCCAGGCCATACAGGCTGCCGGCAGGCAGGTGAAATTTGGACAACACCGATTCCATTCCTGCGGTAACCTCGCCGGAAGCCCAGGCATTTTGCAGGGACATCGAATACGCACAGCCGGTCTGGTGATAAATGGCCAGCTCACTGGATGGATTTTCCTGAGAAATCACGAAAGCCATGGGCATGGCATATTGCTGATGGCTGAGCCACGCACCAATTCCCAGGGAAAGGGGAAAAAGACCGGCCAGGGATTTTTCATGCCCGGTCTCCCGAAAAATGTCCAGAACCGGCAGCATCTCTCTGCGAAGGGCATAGATCACCAGGGCATTAACCTTTCCATCCGGCAACCGGCAAAAACAGATATCGTGGAAAATATCATCCAGCGGCAGATGACAGGTCACCGGCAGCATGCTTTGAACCGACATCAGCGCATCTTCGATCGGCACGGGCGGCAATTGAATGTCCCGGATGAAGAAGCGGTTTCGGGGAATCGCCAGAAAAATCCGCCGGCCAGATTTTGGGGAAAAGCGCTGAAGCAATTCGCGAAGTGTTGCCGGAGTCTGGCCGGGAATGATCCCGCACGGGTCCATGGAAGCACCCGGAATCGCCATTTGCCACGACGAAACCGTTCTGACGGCTCCGCAGTAATGCAGCGCATCTTTTTCCAGATAAATTCCGATAAATTCTTTGATAACCATAATGTTGGACCGTCCGGCGCTTATGACCGTTTTTTTCCCCTGGCCCCGAGCCCTCTTGCCTCGGACTCCAGTTCGACCAGCCTGTCAAATCCCGCTTCGGCAACCCCCATAAATTGCAGACTGTCCACAACCGCAAGACGGCCGGATTCCTTATCCTTAGCCATAAAAATATTCATATACAAATATCCCGTTTCAGATCCAGGCACCAGCAGGCTGATGCGTTTGCTTTCACCCGAATATATCGTAAATCCCTCGGAAAGCGTCTTTGGGATCCGAGTCTGCACTTCGTTTCCAGACTGAATGTAATATTTGCTGAGATCCGTCGCAATCATTTCAATTGGATCTCCCCAGAACAGCCCTGGCGTCACCCCCATGACCAGAAGAAGCTCGGACATCACATTGAACGGTCCGTTTGCCGGTCTATAACTCAGACCCTTGGCTTGATAGTCTTTTTCTTCCGCGCCATGCATCCGGGTCAAGCTGTCCGTATCCCGCCAGTCCAGAATGCAATCTGAAACCGCATCCGTCTCACGTTGAAAATTATCTCCCATCATCAGGGCTGTTTTTTGCTTGATTTCGCCGTCAGCAGCCGTATTCAGATTGACACGCTGCGATTCCTTGTCCACCCGGATCCAAAGCTGCATGTCGTCCGGAAACAGCCGGAACCAGTGGCCATCTGCCCCCGTTTCACCTGAAAGAGGCCAGGATTCGGTGGAAAAAAGTTGAACTACCGAAGAAACCGCCTGCTTTTGCCGAAAAGATGTCCAGGCGTTCTGAGCAATGTCCGCCTTTTCCCGATTATGCGCCAGGTACTGTCCTGCCAGAAAACTGATCAGAACCAGGAGCCAGAGTACCATAACCAGTACACTGCCCTCTGTCGCCGGCCCTCTGTCGCCTGCCCTCTGTCGCCTGCCCAC
>JAPLJE010000813.1 GCA_026388755.1 Deltaproteobacteria bacterium
ATTCAGATCTTCACTGACCGGAATAAAGGCGCCGCTCAGTCCGCCCACATGAGAACTGGCAAAGGCGCCGCCTTTTTTGACGGCATCGTTTAACATGGCAAGGGCAGCGGTGGATCCGGGGACACCGATGCTTTTCAGCCCCAGACTTTGAAAAATCTCACCGACGCTGTCTCCGATATTGGGCGTCGGGGCAAGGCTCAGATCCACAACGCCGAACCGGATGCCCAGAACCTGGGCCACTTCCCGGCCGATGAGCTCACCGACACGGGTTACCTTGTAAGCGGTGCGCTTGATGATTTCTGAGATCTGTCCCAAATCAGGCCTGGCATCGGATGCCAGGGCTCGGTCAATGGCTTTTTTGACCACTCCGGGACCGCTGACCCCGACATTGATGACCGCATCGGATTCGCCGATACCCAGGTAGGCGCCGGCCATGAACGGAATGTCTTCGGGGATGTTGGCAAACACGCACAGCTTGGCGCATGCCAGGCCGTCCTGATCGGCGGTTCGGCGGGCGGCTTCCTTGATGATTCTTCCCATCATCAACACCGCATCCATATTGATGCCAGCGCGGGTGGAAGCAACGTTCACCGATGAACACACCCGGTCTGTCTCTGCAAGCGCCTGAGGAATGGCCTCAATCAGGGCACGGTCACCTCTGGCAACCCCTTTCTGAACCACGCCCGTAAATCCGCCGATGAAATCGACATTTACCGAAACAGCGGCCTCATTCAGGGTTTTGGCAATCTCCACCATTTCCTCGGAAGAAAACATGGCGCCCAGCACGGCAACGGGGCTGACGGATATTCGCTTGTTCACCACAGGAATGCCGTATTTATCCCCGACCTGGTTGCAGACCTGAACCAGATTTTGAGCCAGTCCGGTGATTCTGGCAAAGATGTTATCCTTGAACCGGTTGATATCATGGCTGGCACATTCCAGAAGATTAATCCCCAGGGTAACGGTTCGAACATCGAGATGCTCGTTCTGAAGCATTTCCAGGGTTGATACAATTTCGCTCGTGCTTAGCATTTTTTCCTCGTCCTTACACCCTGTTAATGGCCTCAAAAATCTTTCGATGCTGAATGCTGATGACAAGTCCCAGTTCTGCAGCCTTGTCCCGAAGATCCCGGTGAAAAGCGTGGGAGTCGATGTCCACCGGAACATCCACCTCATAGATCATGATGTTGTCGTTGGGGTTTTGGCCGCCCTTGAATGCAGCCTGAAGGTTTGTGACATTGACCCCGTAACCGGCGATGATCCGGGTCACATTGGCCACAAGCCCCTTGCGGTCCGGTCCACGGGTGGTAATCACAAACGGCTCGACGGGTTTTCCGCCAAGCGCCGGCGGGCTGATCTCCAGATGCTTAACATTAACCTGAAGTCGCATCGGCGTCAGGGCTTCTGACAAAAAGCAGCACAGCGCATCGGAGGTCAGGTTTACCGGCATTTCGGCAATGAAGCTGCCCGAAAATTCAGACTGCAGAATGGTCTGGGTAACATTTTCGATATTGCAGTCCTGTTCAAACAAAATCCGGGATACTGCGGCCAGTATTCCGGGCCGGTCCGGACCGAAAACAGAAATGATGATTTTTTTCATGGTTTCATCCATAAAATAGAGGGTTCCACAGCGTCGACACTTTTAGAGCCCGTAAGAATCATGGCCTGGATCAGCTCCGAGCGGATCTGGTCAATGAAGCGCATGGCCCCTTCTTTCAGCCCGCCCATGACCGCAACGGAAAACGGCCGGCCGATCATAACGGCGTCGGCGCCAAGGGCGAGCATCTTGAGCACATCCCCGCCGGTCCGCACGCCACCATCGGCCAGAACCACGATCTGTCCCTTTACCGCCGAAGCGACTTCTGAAAGAATGCGGACCACGCCCGGGGTGTGATCCAGGACCCTGCCGCCGTGATTGGATACCACGATAGCGCTTGCCCCCACATCCACGGCAATTCTGGCCTGGTCCGGGGTCATGATGCCTTTTAATATAAATTTCATCGGGGTTCTGGAGATGATTTCCTTAAGTTTTTCCGGTGTTTTGGATGAAACCGGCCTTCCCATCAGCTTCAGGGTGATCAGGCCGGCGGCATCGAGATCCATGCCTACCACGGCTGCACCGGCGGTTGCAGCGCCTTCCAGTTTCCCGAACAGTTCCCTGTCTTCCCAGGGCTTGATAAATGGGATGCCATGCCCCTGCAGAGAGCGAATGGCCTGAAATCCGGCTTCATGGATGAAATCCGGCGCCCCGTCACCCGTACAACCGATGATTCCTTTTTCCCGGCACCCTTCCAGCGTTCCCCCGATATAGGCCTCTTCAGAGATCTTTCCGCCCATATTAAAGGAA
>JAPLJE010000015.1:0-7332 GCA_026388755.1 Deltaproteobacteria bacterium
GGTCATCACAAATGCATCAACGGTTACCGCCATGTCGGACTGTCTTGATGGCTTGTGGCAGGGACTGCTGACCGGAAACACCGCTATCCGTCCGGTGAACCGCTTTCCGGTGAAAAATTACAATGCGGGGATTGCCGGCTGTATCGAAGGGTTAAATCCCTCCGGCAGCAGATCCAGGCTTCATTCTCTCTGCGACCGCCTTTTCAACAACTGGGCGGCTCCTGTCCCTTCCGATACGCTTTTGATCACGGCAACCACAAAGGCGGGGATTGATAATCTGGAAAAAGTCAGCACCGGTAAAGCGGCAGATATTCAGGACATCCTGCCTTCATCAATTCCCGCCATCGTTTCCAAAAAACTGGGTCTGGATAGCAGGGGTTTTAACGTCAGCGCTGCCTGTGCTTCTTCCACCATCGCCGTGGCCCAGGCAGCCGCTTTGATTTCTACTGGATGTGCCGATGTGGTGTTGGTCTGTTGTTTGGATATGGTCACCGAATTCATCTTCTCCGGCTTTTCCGCATTAAGAGCCCTCTCGCCGTTGCCTTGCCGGCCTTTTGATCGGGACAGAAACGGCTTGTCTCTGGGAGAAGGCGCGGCAGCGCTGCTGCTGATGAGCCGGGAGCGGGCAAAAAAGGAGCACCGGATTCCCATGGGTGCCATTCACGGATGGGGAATCGCCAACGACGCCACGCATATTACGGCTCCCGCCAGAGATGGCTGCGGCCTTATTTGGGCCATCTCTCGGGCGTTGCAGGTGTCGGGAATTCCGGCAAATGAACTCCATGCCGTCTGTGCGCATGGTACGGGCACGATTTACAACGATCTGATGGAGCTTACCGCATTTAAGCAGATATTTAAAAATGGAAAGGCGTCGGTATTTTCAATTAAAGGCGCCATCGGACATACGCTGGGGGCCGCGGGCGGCATTGAGGTGGCCGTGGGAATGAAAACCCTGTCCTGCCAGGTGACGCCTCCGACTATTGGTTTAAAAACCCCGATGGATGAGGCAATGGGCTGGGTCAGTACCGGGCCGGTATCATTTTCAGGGGATTATCTGCTGACGACAAATTCGGGATTTGGGGGCATCAATGCCGCTCTTGTCCTTGGGAAGCCATGACAATCATCAGTGCCGACATTACAGGGATTGGCCGGATCGCTTCAACCGGCCTGTGGCGCGGAAAGGACATCAAGACCGCTGCCATGCTGAATGCCATGTCCGAAGCAACGGCTGACGGGCAATTGCCTGATATTCCCCTTGACGGATCTTACCCGTCTTCCCGGCGAATGGATAAATATTCAAGGCTCGGAATGACCGCCATCGCGCTTGCTTTACAAGATGCGGGCCTGGATGTATGGACGGAAAAACGCAATATCGGCGTCATCACTTCCACTGAATACGGCTGCCTGAACACGGACTTTGATTATTTCGATACGGTCCTGCCGGATAACGGCATCGGCGCCAGTCCGGGATTGTTTTCCTATACCCTGCCCAGCAGTTTCATGGGGGATGTGGCAATCCGGTTCGGGCTGACCGGATCAAGCTTTGTTATTCAAGAAAACCCCGCATTGGACCTGACCTGTCTCAAACTGGCTCTGAACGCCATCGCCTGTGGAGATACGGATAAAATGCTGTGCGGCGTCTGCAATCCGGAGAGCCCCCCTGCTTTTAAACAAATCAACCGGATTTCGGCGGGAGCGCTCTATATTGCGATCGAAAAAAACCCCGCCAAAGGGTTTTCTTACGGAAAAGCGAGCCTCGACAATGCTGGAGGCGTCATGCTTAACGGAGATAAAATCAACGACCTGAACGCGCTTGTCCGGCAATGCCTGGCGGATACTTACACACCAAAGCGACTTATAATTGACAAATAGTCCTTTTAGCGAATCATTGGCCGGAAGAAAATACAGTTTTGACCTGTACCCGTTAACTTTCAGGGATTTTCTCCGTTTCAAGGGCAGTCCCATCAAACTGGATGCAATACCGGATACTGTTACCGAAGCCATGCAGAGCGCAGGCCGGATGAATTCATGAACGGTAGATCCTCTAAAATAATTGACAAGTGATTCTAAAATAACATACAGGATTACTCGTGAAATAATTTATATTCAGCTTCAGATCTGAAGGATGGTGGCCTCGAAACAAAAAGGAATAGAGAATCGTGCCAGCAACGACAAATCATATCCTTCGAGAGAACACCCCGCACAGGCGGGAAGCCCAAATTGCCCGATCAGTTTCGCGAAGCATTACGCTCACGCCATTACAGCCGACGCACCGAACAAACCTACGCTCAATGGGTCTTCCCTCAGGAAAATCGTTGGAAGAACACAAAGACCGGCACGGAGGGGCGACACCACGTTCACGAAACGATTCTCCAACGGACTGTTAAGGAAGCAGTTCGAAAGGCAGGGATAGTCAAACATGTCGATTGTCACACTTTCCGACTCGCCTTTGCCACTCACCTACTTGAAGCCGGATACGACATTCGCACAATCCAGGAACTACTTGGTCATAAAGACGTCAGCACGACCATGATCTATACGCATGTATTGTGACAAATGATTAGTAATCACTTGATATGATATGGTTTAAAATACACGTCAAATAAATATGGCAACTTCTTATACAGAAAGAAACAGTCTATTTTTACCGATTTATACAGACTGTATAATTATTGTTATGTTGATTCAAAAACAGAGGGACACCGTGACAGAACAAGAAATATCTCAAATAGCATCGAAAGTCGTCAGTGATTCCAAATTTTGGATTGGTTTGGTTGGGGTAATTGGTGCAATAATTGGCTCGTTCTTGACCATAGTTGGCAACTTTGCACTTGAATGGTTTAAAAATAGGCATCAGCGTACTATAGATAGGTTACGACAAGATCTTCTAAAAGAGATGCTACAAGTTCAAGGCGTTGAATGGCGTAATCTTACTACTCTCGCCGCCGTGATTGGCTGCAATGAATCAACAACCAAGAGTCATTTAATTGCAATCAAAGCTCGCGGTTCTGAAAAAAATGATGGTAAATGGGGGCTTATTTCAAGACATCCATTAAAAGAAATAATTCGTGATAAAACATAACATTCCGCTGGTGTGGGACGCGCGAAAAGCCGCGCGCCCCACAGCGGTGCGTTACGTTCCGTGAGGAGGCCCGTGGCCACACATATTTATGATAGCTTCGTATCCACTCTGCATAACCACTTCAAACGCAAGCTTGAGAATATATCCGCAGAGTTCAATTTCGATCTTGGTCCCGAGTTCGAGATAGCAATCTGCGATCTTCTCCGGGAATTCCTGCCTGCCAAGTACGGAATCTGCAGGTATATTGAGGCAAAGCACACTCTCACTGAATCGGCTTTTCTTACGGCTGTAACACAAGTCGAAAAAGTTAAAAAACTGTGTAGCCAGCGAGAGCCTGTTGCGATTTATCAAGTTGACCCTCACATCGCAGCGAAAGTAGATAAATCACCACTTCCTAATTGGCCGGATCAAAGAAATCCTGTGTTTGGAATGATTCTCAGCAGGTATGCAGTCGCAGTTGACGGGAAAACAAGGTCTGATTCTTCTATGGAAGTAAATGATTTTCTTAACAGCGTTCTTGAGAAGCTGACAAAAAGCGACTTTCTGCCTGACATTGTCGTAGCTGGCGAACACAACTATATGAGTCCAACTGCGGTAAATAATGGAGAAAACCAACCGAGTCTTCACTATATTCCTGGACGCACCGCTGGTTATCAAATGATTAGCAAAGAACATTTAGCCTTCGGGGCAGGTCTGTCGCAGCTAGCGGGAGCAATGGACTGGGCTAGACTTGGCAGAATGCCATGGTTACGTATTGTGAATGATTCAAGGTTCCCAGAGGCAGATGAAACATAACAAGGCCAATGCACTCGGACGCCAAAAAGCTGCGCTCCTTCGTCGCTACTCCTTTTGGTGCCGGTGATTGGCGACGTTAGGTGGTCTCTTCGAGAATAGAAAAAGGACAAAATTATGAAGCAGTCATTTGAGAAAATCTATGGGGAAATTTCATCACCACTATTCAGAATAATGGCTGGATATGACATTGCAAATACAAACTTGAGACGTTTTGAAAACAATATCTGCTCTTTTCATGTTGGCAATGGCGTATTTCTTTCTGTTTCACATAATCTAATTTTCTTTAACAATATCCCCCGGTCACTAACAAATGCAGATTATAATCAAATAATAGCTGCATCACCACAACCAATACAGCAGATTATCCAGCAGAACTATGTCCTTGATCCCGTAACAAACAAGTTCCGTTGGAATGAAAATCCGCAAAATGCGCAACAATTGCTCCAATTGTTTCCCCAAATTGCCTACGATACTAGATATCCAAACCTCTACAGCAAAAATATTTGCAAACCTTATCTTCTCCTGCAATTTCAACAAAATGCATTCATAGGGAATCAAAATTTAAATGGTCGCTTTACAAATGGAAGATATTTTTATGAGCCAGACATAAACAGACACACATTCTTGGTTGATTTGATACTCCACAAGATAATTGTATCTTCTGATATTGCAATTTATAAAATCAATGAAGAGTTTAGTGATTTGTTTCCATTCATTCCAAGTATTGAAATTGATTTCAATATCTATGATATCGGAGACTCTGACTTCTATTGTTTACAAGGCGCCCCCATAAATGAACTCGGAAGGTTGCTGCATAAATCCCAAATAGAAGGATACATTGATCATTTTTCTTCCCAACTAAAATTCAATAATCAGAATTATATCTTTGAAGGGAATCGTTATTTGATCAAAGGTTATTTTCGATTTGGATCTTCAGGGGCTCCGTATCTTCATTATGATCAAGTGAATGATCAATTTAAGGTAAATGCAGTGCAAAGTGAGGCATGTCCATTACAGATGATGATTCAAGGTAACAAAGACAATAATGCACAATATGTAAACGCAATTGCTACACCATTGAAAAATATTCAAGCAGAATTAGAACCATTGCTATAGAAACACCTAACATGTGCATCAACTCGGACGTTTTCCGCGTCGCTTCGCTCTGCGAAAACCGTCAGTTATGCGTTGGATGAAGGGAGCATTAATGCCGCTCGCAGATTCACTGAGCAGGATTGAACGACGTTTCGCATGGTCGTTCGCTGGTTTTCTCATCGGAGTAATCAGTTTGGTTGTCGCGATCAGCGTCTTCTACATCACCAGAAGAGAGGCGCGCACTGATCTAAAGGTGGTCGTTGAAGACGAAGTCAACCTCGTAGAAATTAGAGAAACGCTTCCGTTGCTCAAGATTCTTTACGATGATGAAAACATCCTTGATGCAGGCAAAGAAATCAAGCTGTTGCGGTTGTCTGTTCGGAATGATGGTCAGACACTCCTTCAAGGCAACTACGATGTCAATCAGCCATTCGACTTGACATTTGCCAACTCTATCGTACTTGCGGCTAAACTTGTTGAATCTAACTCCGAATACCTCGAGCAGCATTTGTTTAAATCTCCCGAGAGTTCAGTTATGCCCGGAACGAATACTCAGAAGAACGGCTCAATTGCGCTGTCAAAGGTCATATTTGAGAGGAACAAGTACGCAAGATTCAAAGTCTTCCTGCTGCAGGACAAAGGAATCACAACTACTGGTATTAGCGTGCAAGGAAAGGTTGCAGGCATGGACGCGATTCCTGTGCTTCATGAACAGGTCGGCGCAGAGACTTCTGGAGAACCATCGCGAAGGCCCGCAGGTGAAATAGTGGCCTGGATTATTGGTGGGTATTTTGGCTTCCTCTTCTTCCTCGTCGGGGTGATTGCAGTCATTGAAGGCATTCAGAGCCGACAGCGGAATTCGGTAACCAAACGTTTTCTGAAGGACCACGACGACCTTACAGATGTTCAGAGGCGCTTTGTGGAATCCTACCGCTCCGGATGGGATAGGCACTCGTGTTTCCATCGCTATATCGCAGAAGAGTTGCCCGTGAGACCATCATCGCACTTAACCCGGAATTGTTCACGCGAGATGGTACTGATGTGAAGTTCAATCCGGACAATCGGGCTTTTCTCATAGAGTTTCTGAAGTCAATTGAGGACGTTTCAGCAGAAGATCATCCAACAAGTGAATCGAGCACGACTTCGTGAGGGCGGCCGCCCTCACGAAGCGACTCATTTATGACGGTTGGGCGACGTCCTTGGTGGATGGTGGGCAATAGATTACAAGAGTACAGAGTAGCCATCGTATTGAGAAAACATGCATAATGTGATTTCTTTCATGGCCCGCATTTTTCTGGGCTTAATCATACTGGGGCTCTCATCTTATCTTTGGGCGGGCGAGACGTTTCCCGGAGAGAAGTGGGGTAAGGTTATTTCTCCGGATGCCGCTGGATGGTCGAGTGAAAGACTAAAAAACGCCGATGACTTTGCGCGCACATTAAAGACAGACGCCTATCTTATCGTGCACCATGGCGTAATCGTGCATGAGTATGGTGCCACCACACGTGCAATCAATATCCATTCGATCCGCAAAAGTGTTCTGAGCGTTCTGATGGGCATTTATTCTGATCGTGGCGTTGTTGTCCTCAACAAGACGCTGTCAGATTTGGACATCAACGACAAAGAGAGACTATCGGCCACCGAAAGGCAAGCGACCGTTCAGCAGCTGATGCAGGCGCGTTCCGGGATCTATCATCCGGCCGCATATGAGGTGCCCGAGGCGGCGGTTGCCCGTCCGACGAGAGGGACCTTTAAACCAGGCGAACACTGGTATTACAATAACTGGGACTTCAACGCGCTGGGAACAATATTCCAGAAGTTCACCGGCAAGACAGTATTCGAATCCTTGCGTGACGATCTGGCTCAGCCTCTGCAATTTGAAGACTTCAGCTACAGCTCCGATACGCACTTTCAGTATGAGAGCGCATCGGAGCATCCCGCCTACATCATGTGTCTGTCCGCTCGCGATCTTGCGCGCCTGGGCCTGTTGATGTCGCGCAACGGTAGATGGAAAGACCGCCAGATCGTGTCGGAGAAATGGGTTGTGGAGAGCACCACATCGTACTCGGAAACCGACATCCCCGAGCGCGGCTATGGCTACTTGTGGTGGGTGAATGTACGCCAAAAGTCGTATTCGGCAAATGGATACAAGGGACAGGTCATGATAGTAAATCCCGTGCGTGACTTGATAATTGTTCACCAAGTTGACACCGAAAACGATCCTAACAAGAACGTTTCTGGGGGGCAGTTTTCAGAATTGCTTCAGCGGATCATAAATGCCAAGTTGACCGAAGGCTAAAGTGGTACACTTATTCACCCTACAAGCCCATCCAGCCGACGCGCAACCGCGCCGCGATTAT
>JAPLJE010000015.1:7467-8508 GCA_026388755.1 Deltaproteobacteria bacterium
CGTTCGGCAACTCAAGCAGTGGCTCAGGAAGGGTAAGAATGAGCATCTTCGAGAAGGGCCTGATTACCATTTGCGTGTGCTGTGCCTTGTTTGTCGTGGTATCGCTTCCGCTTATCTTTCGGAAGGTGCCTCGAAACCCCGTCTATGGTTATCGTACCCGTGCCACTCTTCGCGACGACGCGCTTTGGTACGAAGCCAACGCCTGTTTCGGGCGGTGGTTTCTCGTGATGAGCGTGCTGGCATCCGGGATTGCGGTGGCCCTTGATCTGTGGCGGGGTGTGTCGCCTGGAGCATACATGAAAATCTCCATCGTGTTGCTGATTGCTCCCGTGGTTGTTGCGGGCCTGCTTACGAATCGTTTCGTTCGTTCTTGGTTGGCCGCTGGGCGGGTTGGGGGTTAAATCAGAAACAACGACGATCCGACCCATAACTGATGGGGAATTTTGGGGACGGGTATTGATTAATCGAAAAAATGGGAAAAATATATTGGAGGGAAAATGGGTGTGCCCTGAAGGAATAGTCCCTATCAATATATCAATACCCGTCCCTTTTTTCCTTTTTTCTTTCTTGGGCCATAGCGATGTCAAGACCACAATGATTTATACCCATGTTATCAACCGCGGCCCTTCGGGCGTTCGCAGTCCGGTGGACGGGCTTTAAATCAATAAAAAAAGGTCATGTTATGCCGATCCATATAAGATGCCTTAATAAATTGCAAGATAGAAAGCAACTATTTGATAACAATATATTTAACATGCCTTCGACAAGAATTTACAAGGCATGTTATGCGGGCAGGAAAGTAGAAATTCGCATGTTATACGGATCAATCTAATTATTGTTGTGCCCAGAAAATGGATAACGATTCCTATGGAAATAGAACGAAAAGATTAAAGCAAATTCTGATGGCTTTCGGTTTTGCTGTCGCTGTCTCGATCATTCAGTTTTTAATGGCTATTCAATTTTCCGAAGAAATACTTTGGCAGGTCACCCTCATGCATTATCTCGTAGGGCCTGGTCCAATACTGGGACATAGAAATGGTC
>JAPLJE010000112.1 GCA_026388755.1 Deltaproteobacteria bacterium
CAAATACGATATTGGCAGCGAATCTTCGGTGTCAAGGGAGATGAGCCGGTTTTTCTGGCTGGAAGCACGCGGCATTCTGAAGAAAAAATCATTCTGGATGCTTATCAAAAAGTGATTCTGAAGGCCCCGAATACCCTTCTGATTCTGGCGCCCCGGCACCTTGATCGGACAAGGCATATCGAAAAAATTATCAAGGCCAGGGGGCTGGACTGTCAATTGCGGACCTGTCTTGAAAATAACGGAAAAAACAGAACGGCCCCTGTCGTCATCCTGGATACCATGGGAGAACTTCAAGCCATTTACAGTATTGCCACGGTTGTCTTTTGCGGCGGCAGCCTGGCGCCTCTCGGCGGACAAAACATTCTTGAGCCGGCCGTATGGGCAAAACCCGTGCTCTACGGCCCGTATATGGAGGACTTTCTGGATGCCAGAAGTCTGCTGGAGAATACCGGAGGCGGCATTGAAGTCAAAGATGGAAATGATCTTGCCGAAAAAGTCCTGTTTTTTATCACCCGACCGGACCAGGCTCAAAAAACAGGGAATTCGGCGAGAAGCGCCGTCGAAATGAATCAGGGTGCAGCCCAAAAGCATGCTGAAGTTATCTGCAGCTTGTTACACTTCTAATTGGTCAACTTTCCCTGCCCTGTTGACTCCAGCACACTTCGCCATAATTTCCCATTCGTATCCACTTGTTTTCGTTTTCCCGCTGTTGCACTCATGGGAATATGAACAAAATGATTGTTCCAGTGGCCGATCAGCAGCCGGGTTTTACCCGCCATTCCCGCATGCACGGCATCCCGCCCCAGCACACTGCAGAATGCATGGTCATTGGCATTGGCCGGAAGACTGCGGATAATATAACTGGGATCAATATACTTCAGCGAAATATCCACATTCCTTGCCTTAAAATACGCCTGTATGGTATCCCTCAAAAACAAGCCGATATCATTCAATTTGATATTACCGGACTTATCCATGTCCGGATTGGTGTCCGTGAAAAATTTCTGCCCAGCGCCTTCTGCCACCACAATAACCGCATGTTTCCGGTCATTCAGGCGTTTTTCCAGTGCCGCAAGAAGCCCTCTGGGGCCTTCAAGGTCAAAATCCACTTCCGGAATCAAAACAAAATTGACATCCTGCTGAGCCAGCACGACGGTAGAAGCAATGAACCCGGAATACCGGCCCATCAATTTGATCAGCCCGATGCCGTTTGGATATCCTTCAGCCTCGCTGTGAGCCGCTTTTATGGCCAGGGTGGCGATATCCACGGCCGTGTCAAAACCAAAAGAACGCGACACCAGATAAATATCGTTGTCAATGGTTTTGGGAATGCCTACGACACTGATCTTTAATCCCCGCTCGGTAATGCAATCGGCGATTTTTGTCGCTGCCTTCAGCGTGCCGTCTCCGCCAATCATGAACAACACCCCGATATTCATGCGTTCAAGGCAGTCCACAATATCATCGATGGGCTGAGGCCCTCGGGAAGAACCCAGAATCGATCCGCCACGTTCCAGAATACCGGAAACATCCACAGGGGTCAGGGGGAAAATATCATGACCATACTTCGGAATAAACCCCTGAAGCCCATACCGGATGCCATAAACATTGCTCACGCCATAAGCATGGAATAGCCCCAGAACAATAGACCGGATGATGTCATTCAGCCCGGGACACAGACCGCCACAGGTCACCAGCGCACAGCGGACCTTGCTGGGATCAAAAAAGATTTTTTCCCTGGGACCCCCCATTTCAAAAGCTGGAACCTGCCTGCCCTCCTGAAATAGGGCTTTCATGCGATCAAGATTTACATCGATCGTCACCTGGTCGGCGTCTGAAATAAAAACGCTTGTCTCTTCCCGGTTTCTGATGGGAGAAGTGATTCTTCTTTCCCCGAGAACAGGTATGGTTGTGTCAATACAATCGATGTCCATATCCCCCCTATAATGAAATGATCATGGCTCAAGGACAAAAAAGCAGTTTTGTAAATCTGCTGTGAACCACAGTCCTCTGCCTTATGAATGCCATGAGTGCTTCTGTTAATGGCTGTTAAATTTAAAATCACCTTTGCCCAGAATATCATGAAGGTGTAAAATGCCTTGAATCTTTTGTTGGCTGTTCACAATCGGCAATACGGTGATCTGGTGTTTTTCCATGATGTTCAAGGCGTCGCAGGCCAGCGAATCCAGTAACAGCATGCGGGGCTGAATTGTCATGACTTCATCGACCGACAGCTCATAAACCGGCAATCGTCTGGCAATCAGCCTGCGGATGTCACCATCGGTAATAATTCCAGCCAGCGTCAGGTCCGGATACGCGACAAGGGTTGCCCCGATTTCAAGTCGGTTGATTTCCTTTACTGCAGCAACCATGGAATCGCCAGCAAAAACCAGGGGAACCTGCGTTTCTTTCAGCATGATATCCTGAACTCGACTGGCCAGACGCTGGCCCAGATTCCCGCCAGGGTGAATCCGTCTGAAATCGGAAGAATTAAAGTGTTTCCGGTTGATGAGAACTACAGCCAAAGCATCCCCCATTGCCAGAAGCGCCGTGGTGCTGGCAGTCGGCGCCAGGCCCAGCGGACAGGCTTCTCTTTCAACGCTGACATCGATAACGATGTCGCTGTGTTCGGCCAGGGTAGAATGGAGATTTCCGGTAAAGGCGATCACCCTGCATCCGATTTTTCGAATGCTGGGCACCAGCAGATTGAGCTCATCCGTTTCCCCGCTGTTGGAAAGCGCCAGAAAAACATCATCCGGACTGACCATCCCCAAATCTCCGTGCATGGCCTCAACCGGATGCAAAAACAAAGAGCGGGTTCCCGTACTGTTCAATGTGGCAACAATTTTTCTGCCAACAATTCCAGACTTTCCGATACCGCTGATGATCAATCTGCCGGTTGCCTTACAGATGAGATCAACCATTTCTTCAAAATGGTGATCCATCCGATCCATGAGCTTCAAAATGCCTTCAGCCTCAATTTTCAGGACTTCCATGGCCTGTTCAATACTTGACGTCATTCGTAAATTCCTTAAAGACGGGACCATTGCCTGGACCGATGTTCGCCCCGTCGTTTTTCGTCCAGCGCCCGTCAGGGCTTGTTACTGCAATAATTTCTCTGAGAGCGCCGGCATTTTTTGACTTTTACCATTTCATCATAGTATAAAATGAAATTCAAGATCAAGGTGGATTTCAGAAAGTATTGGGATTTATTCATTTCAAAAATACCGATATTGTCGAAGTTCAGGGGAATTTATTGACAAATATGGCCACGAAAAATACAATAATAATTTTATTATTTTGATCTGTTTAAAACCTGTAATGAATTACAGAAATCGGCCGCGATAATCTTTCCGGCCGGATCATCAAGTGAGGAAACATAATGCTCAATTTAATGCGGAAAAATGCAGGTACCTGGTTAATTAAAATTCTATTAGGCGCCATCGTTCTAGTCTTTGTCTTCTGGGGGGTCGGCAGTTTTCGCGACCGGGGAGCCGGACTGGTAGCTTCAGTCAATGGAGACCCGATCATGGTCGAAGAATACAACGAAACCTATAACCGCCTTGTTGAACAAATGAAGCAGAGATACGGAAATCGACTAAACGATGAAATGCTTAAGATGCTTCAGGTTAAAAAACAGACCGTGGATCAACTCATTGAAAAAAGGCTTCTGTTAACTGAGGCAAAACGGTTGAATTTTCAAATCAGCGATGAAGAGCTATCTTCCGCCATAAAAGCCATTCCGGCTTTTATGGATAATGGCAATTTTGATAACCGAAGATACCGGGCAGTTTTAGCCCAAAACCGTCTTACACCGGAATCCTTTGAAGTCAAACAACGCGAATTTATCTTAATGGATAAAGTCAGATCTTTGGTTTCGGACAGTATTAAAGTATCCGACGCTGAGATAGAAGACTCGTATCAGTGGAAAAATTCTCAGATTAAGATTGACTATGTCTTGTTTGATCCATCCCTGATCAACGACATTCGTCTTTCAGAGGAAGAGATTAAAGCCTATTTTGATGCCCATAAGGACACCTATAAGACCGAACCCAAACGCAAGGCAGCTTATCTGCAGTTCACCCCTGAAATGTATCATTCCAAAGTATCCCTGGCCGATTCAGAGATAAAGGAATATTTCGAAGCCAACCCCGGTGAATTCGATACGCCAAAAACCATTGAAGCCAGCCATATCCTGATAAAAGTCGATCAGGGCGCCGCCAATGCGGATCTCATTGAAAAAGCCAGAGAAAAAGCCCTTCAGGTTCTGAAAATGGCAAAAGGAGGAAAGGATTTCGCGGAACTTGCCAAACAATATTCTGATGATCCAGGCGGCAAAAACGGTGGACATCTTGGCACTTTTAAGCGTAGTGACATGGTGGAAGCATTTGGTGAAAAAGCCTTTTCCATGAACCCGGGAGAGATCAGCGATCCGGTCAGGACTCAGTTTGGATGGCACATCATTAAAGTTGAAAAGGTTAACGAAGCCGCCACCCTTACCTTTGAACAGGCACGTCCCAAAATCATAAAAAAGCTAACCGATGAGAAGGCCAAAAACATGGCCAATGAAGATGCATTCGCAACCTATAATGTCGCCCTAAATGCGGAAACACTGTCCAAGGTCGCTGACACATTGAAACAGAAGCTAATCACGACAGAACCTTTTGGTCGCAATGGCCCGACAGGAGTCAAGAATCCAGCCAAATTGGGGGCCATTGCCTTTGAACTATCACCCAATGCCATCAGCGATATCATTGATTCTGGAGATGCCTACTATATCCTTCAGGTAGTTGAAGATATTCCTGAAACGATCCCCGAATTCACCCGGGTTGCTGACAGGGTTCGCGCGGATGTAACAAAGGAAAAGCAGGACGAACAGGCATTAAAAGATGCCAGGCAATGTCTGTCCGATCTGAAAAGCGGTAAATTGCTGAAAGAGTCCGCTGGGAAAAAGGGTGTTAAAACCGGATCAACTGACTTCTTTAAACGCAGCGACCGGATTCCGGATATCGGTTATGAGCGTGAAATGTCATCTGCAGCCTTTGGGCTTTCATCTGAAAAAAAATACGCCGATGAGCCGATTAAAGGCCAGAAAGGATATTATGTCATTGCGTTCAAGGGGAAAAAAGCTGCCGATTCTGCCGGATTAGCAGATGAAAAAGGGCAGATAACCGAGACGCTGACCAACCAGAAACAGCGTCGAATCTTTGAAGACCTGTTGACATCACTTCGAAACAGCGGCAAGATTGTTATTGAAAATGGGTATCTGTAATCCGTCACAGAGGGTGGAAAACTTCAGGGTTCGGTGTTTTTCACCCTCTGATTTGGCAGGATTATCAATTCCGGAGAAGGATAAAATCTGATGCCAGCTCAAAAGGATAAGGACTCCCCGTTTACTTCAAAAAAATGCCCGTATTGTGAAAATTACCTGGCCATTGATGAGCGGTATTGTTATTCCTGCAATAAAAAAGTGGGAAAATTGAACAATAAAACCGGCATGGCCAGGCAACCCGTTGACTGGATTTCGTATATTATCTGTTTTCTATCATGGGCTTTTTTGGGATTCTATATATGGTGGGCTTTTTATAAGCGGGCATAAAAAGCCTTAAAAAACTCTCATCCAATTGTTTTTTTCACAATTCCCAGAAGTTTATCCGGATCAAAGGGCTTCTTGATGAACGCCACGGCATCCTCCTCAATTGTCGAGGTTTAGGGTGATGGTAATACACAACCTATCACCATTGCCTATCTCCTATCCTCTTTAAGATGACACTCCCCGCACATCACCGGCCCCTTGCCGGATTTTTCATGACATCCCCTGCAATTGAGGTGAAAGGCCTTTCTGAGCGAAGG
>JAPLJE010000743.1:0-1543 GCA_026388755.1 Deltaproteobacteria bacterium
TCCACTGCCCTTTCCGACTTCCCGGGTGGTGAAGAACGGATCGAATATGTTCGATAGCATCGCTGGATCCATGCCGACACCGGTGTCCGTGACCGTTATTCGAACGGCGTTTCCTGCCCGGATGGACAGGCGATCGGCTTCCACATCATCAACCACGACATTTTGCGTTTTCAGGAAAAGATCGCCGCCATTCGGCATGGCATGTGCCGCATTGACAAAAAGATTCATCATCACCTGATCCATCTGTCCCTGATCCACGGCCACCGGCCACAAATCCGGCGAATGATCGTGATGAATACGGATTTCCTTTCGGGTGCGGCCAAACATGTCAGCGGTGCCGCGGATCAATTCATCCAGACGGGTTGGTTTCACATCGTATTTACCCCCCCTGGCAAATCCGAGCAGTTGCCGAGTCAACTCCGATGCCCGGCTCACCAGCGATTCGATAGTCTTGATGTGAGTCAGATTAGGGTGAGCAGGTTCCAGGTTGATCCCCATCAGTGACGCGTAGCCCTGAATGCCGGTTAATATATTGTTGAAATCGTGCGCAACGCCTCCAGCCAGAAGCCCCACACTCTCCAGTTTTTCGGCCATGCGCAACCTGTCCTCCATGCGCAGCCGCTCCTGTTCCGCCCGTCTGCGATCCGATATATCCCTTGCGATAATCAACACCCCGGATGGTTGATTATTTTCCGTCAACAGAACGGAGCTGGCCTCAACCGGTATCCGCTCTCCAGTCTTGGCGATGAAGTCGATTTCATATCGTCTGCGGGAATCATCGCCCCCCTGTCTCTTGAGCAGCGATTCGGCCAGGATGGGCAAGGTTTCGTGAGGCAAAATGTCCTGGATATTCATCGACATGGCCTCTTTCAGGGTGTAGCCGGATGCTTTCAGCGTGGCGGCATTGATCAGGGTGGGACGACCGGTCAAATCCAGTGTCAGAATCATATCCTCGGCGGAATCCATGAGCTGGCGATAGCGTTCCTCGCTCTGACGCAGGGCAAAGTCCGATCGTCGTCGTTGCGTGATATCCCGACAAAGCATGATAAAGCTGTCCAGAAAAAAAACACCCCCTTGCCGCCTCCCGGAAGTCAGTGCCTGATTCAGACCCGTCAGGATCGTCTGGCTTGCCTCTTCGGAGAAAACGGATCGAAGGGATTTGCCGGAAAGACCCTCGGGAAACACATCCAGATAATCCTGCCCCGGCAAACGAAAATCCAGGATCGTACCGTCTGAATCGACTTCAAGCAGAAGATCCGGCAGTGCATTTAATGTCGCCTCCAGTTGGGCGTGGGAGGCTTCCAGGGCAGCCTGGCTACGTTTGCGTTCGGTAATGTCTCTTGAAACTAGTAGAATCTGATCCTTGATCAGATTGGCAGTGGATTCGACCTCGACCCATCCCCCTGATTTATCCCTGAACCGGTATTCAATCGTTTCTTTGACCTGATCTGGATCGGCTTTGCCGCTTTGAACCTGGTCCAGGTAGTCCATCAGCAACAGGACCAGTCTTTCCTGATCCTCGGGATGGATAAAGTCCAGCGGC
>JAPLJE010000743.1:1553-2332 GCA_026388755.1 Deltaproteobacteria bacterium
TCATAGCCAACGCGTCGGTGCGAAGGGCTGACATAGGTGTATCGGGGGTACTTATTGAAAGAGGCCAGAGAAATAAATTCACTGGTCTGCTCGGTAATCAGCCGGTACCGGGCATCACTGTCCTGGATGGCTGCTTCAGCTTTCCGGCGCTCCTGCAACAGATCCCCGAGCTCCCAGTTCAACAGCTCCATCGCCTCAAACACCGGCTGAAAAGGATGATCCCGTCGCAATGCTTTGATAGGAGCCGGATCTTGGGTGTCCCAGGAGAATCGTGCCAGATGATCCAGGATTTCATCCACGTATATTTGAAGATCGGGGGCATTTTTCTCCCGGAAAGACCGGTGATCCTCTACTGGAAATACTTCGTTCGGGGATTGGGATTCCAGTGCCTGCACAATTTCCAGTGCTTCCTGAAGATGGCTGGCGGTTAATACCTTGAAAGGCATGATTCGGCGGGATAGTGCGATGGCAGTGCGCATGAGCCGATTGGAGCCATAGAGCAGAAATGCTTTCAAAGGATAGATCACATGCCAGGCCTGGATCGATTGAAGATATCGTTTCCGAGTCCTCCAGTTGCTGCCTTCCAGACGCGTGGCATCGATGATGAAGTAGTCAAACCCCGATTCCCCACGGGTTTCGCGACGCACCCTTTCCCTCAGGGCCTCAATACCCGGAATGTGGTGTTCTTCCAGCAATCCGGAGGAGATGGAATGCAGAATCCTGCGATCGATAACATTAATCTCCATAGTAAAAGATTTATCCAGAATCTGCCAGTCGGT
>JAPLJE010000244.1 GCA_026388755.1 Deltaproteobacteria bacterium
CCTTATAAGGCCCACTCCCTGAAAACGTCACCTTGCGCCCCTGGCTGCCCCAATCTAAACCCGGTGAACCGATTCCCCCTGAGAAACCCCGGCCTTGCCAGTCGCTTTTCAAGGGATCGTTTTTCAAACAGAATATAATATTGTTGACTCAGAACTCTGAAATTAATACAGGGTAGTATCCAATTTTTTAAAATTAGTATCAGTATAGTTCTTTGAAAATTTATCACAAATAGCTGGCGTCAGAAGAAGTTTTCTGATATGTTGCTATCCATGATCGATGGAAGCCACAAAGAGCTGGTTGTTTTTCGTTATCGGGGCAAAGACCTGACCGCTGATGACATCACGTTCATAAATGAGATCATTGAGCGGGACCATAGTCATGGCCGCAGTTACATTGCCCGACAGCTCTGTGAAGTCTGGCAATGGAGACAGCCTAACGGCAATTTCAAAGAATATGCTGCCAGGGATCTCCTGTTAAGACTTGAAGAAAATGGCTTCATTCTACTGCCAGTCCGTAAGCGGCCTAAGAATAACAGCAAAATCAAAAGTTTTGATCAGTTTCCGCTGTTTCTACAAAAGCCCCTTGAAGGCATGGTGGGTGACCACCCCCGGCCAGTTCTTCGAGAATTACGGGGTGCTGAGACCTATCTGTGGGATTTTCTCATCCACCATTATCACTACCTTGGCCTTCCCACGCTTGTGGGAGAGCATCTCAAGCAGGTGGCCACTATCGATGGCCAGATTGTAGCCTGTCTGGGATGGGCCTCGTCAGCATGGAAAGTTCGGGACCGTGACACCTTTATCGGATGGGATCAGGCCACGCGCAGACAGAATCTGCACCTGATAGCAAACAATGTTCGCTTTCTGATTCCCGAATGGGTGCGCATCAAACATTTGGCTTCCAAGGTGCTGTCGCTCAGCCTGTCGTGCCTCAATGAGCGGTGGCTGACCCATTACGGCCATGGTCTGGCACTGGCGGAAACCTTTGTTGATAGTGCCCGTTTTAAAGGCACATGCTACCGGGCTGCAAACTGGATTCACGTGGGTCAAACTTCCGGCAGTGCCAAAAAAGGCAATGTCTATCGTTATCACGGTCAGCCAAAGGCGATTTACCTGTATCCGTTGCATCGGAATTTCAGGAGGGTTCTTTGCCATGACCCGCGATGAGGCTATCTCTTTACTGGAAATGCCACGCGAGCAGGCCATAGAAGCGATTTTAAAGCTGGCTGAAAAGGCTGAAAAATATGATCTTGCCACATATGATCCAGGCCCCACAGCCCCTTCCGGGATGATTCCTCCATATCTGAAAGCCAGTTGTGACAAAGGCGTGAAAAAACCCGGGCAACCGACAGGACACCCTGGAAGCTGCCGAATCCGGCCGACCAAAATCGACGAGACCATACCACACGAGCTTTGCCAGTGTCCTGAGTGCGGCACTCCAGTAAACAGGCCCGTGCGGGTTCATCGGCGCGTGATCGAAGACATTCCACCAATTGAGCCCAGGGTAACCGAGCATATTGTCAACGGCTACTGGTGCTCAAAGTGCAAGAAGATCGTAACAGCCAAAGTGAGCGAAGCATTGCCCAACGCCAGCATCGGGCTGAGGTTGGTCGTATTTACCGCATGGTTGCATTACCTGGTCGGCGTAAGCATTGATAATCTGGTCTCAATGCTCTCGGTATTATCCAGTGTCAAAATCAGCCCCGGTGGGTTGACTCAGGCCTGGAATGCTCTGGCCAGACATCTGTGGTACGGTTATGCAGCCATCGGCCAGAGGGCTGCAAAAAGTGCTGTATTGCATGCTGATGAAACCGGTTGGCGCTTGAATGGCGTTACACACTGGCTGTGGTGTTTTACCACCAAAAGTATCTGCTATTACGTGATTACCAAAAGCCGGGGCTCTCCCGTTGTAAAACAGGTTCTCGGCCTGATGTTCAAAGGAATACTGATCTGTGACTTCTGGGGTGCCTACAATAAAATCAGCACACTGGCAACGCAGCGGTGTTTCTATCACCGGTAGTGTCAACTTTTTTGTGTGAAATATTCATGGGCTAATTCTTTGAATAAAGGCAGGTTGTTACGCACTTTCCCTACAGGGTTTGACCTCCAGTGCATCTCCATTTTTAAAGATATGTAAGCCAAAATTCGATAACAGGCGATCTCTCCGGCTACGATCTCCATGACTTTGGTCCGACGTCTGAACTCCTTGTTGAGCCGCTCGATTATGTTGGTCGTTCGCAGCGAAATCCATTCCTCCGGAGGAAAATTGAAAAACGTCAAACAGGCATCGATGTTTCGTTCCAGGCAACTCACCGCAGAAGGGAGGCTTTTTTGCCATTTCTGCCGGAAAACTTCAAAGCATTCCCATGACTTTTCAATTGAAGGGGCATAGAAGATGGAACGAAGGTCATCCGCCACATCCTGCTTGAACTTCTTCGGCACTTTGGCCAGAACATTCCGGGCCACATGGACCTGGCAGCGCTGGACCTTGGCTTTCGGAAACTCTTCCATGAAGACGGTCTCCAAGCCTGGCAATCCGTCCATCATCCCCAGGGTGACTTTCCCGCCGTCCAGCCCCCTGGATTTCAAATCTTTGAAGAACTCTCGCCAGGACGTTGCCGATTCTTTGTCTCCAGCCTGCAGGCTCAGCACCAGTTTTTGTCCCGTCTCCGTTACCCCGATTGCCACCAGAACCGGAACATTCTCAATGCTCCTGCCTACCCGCATATTAAAGTGCACACCGTCAATAAACAGGTACTTGACCGCTTCCTGCGATAAATCCCGTCCTCGCCACTGCTCAACCGCAGCATTAAGCTCCCCACTCACGCTGCTGATCTCTGTAGGAGAAATCCTACGGCCGATCAATCTTTCGGAAATCATCGACAATGACCGAGTGCTGATTCCGGCTAAAAACAAAATACTGAAGTCCCGGGCAATCTCCTCTTCATACTGTTTGCTCCGGGGGATAACAGAGGTTTTAAAGCCACCGTTACGATCCCTGGGAATATCCACATGAACTTTGCCAACCCCCTTAAGGGTAAACGAGCGCCCATAGACACCATTGCGATGATTTACCGCCTCGGCAACCCGTTCATATGGTTCTCTGCCCAAATAATGAGTCAACTCCGCGTTCATCATCGTGGTCAGATATTTGCCGACAACCTCCCTGATATCCAACCGGATCATCTCAAACAATTGACTGGGTCGCTGCTGAATCTCCTTGAAAATGTCCGCAATCTCCGATACTGTCACTTCCAGTTTCATGGCGCTTTCTCCTTTCTGATAAGGTTTATGGGGATAAACCCTTCTAAAGGAAAAGCGCCTTTTTTTCTACCTTTTTTAGCCCTTTATGAATTCACACAAAACATATTACACTACCAATAATTGTTTTTCAGTACATAAACGTTGCATCTGCGCAGGATGTCATTTCGAGCAGTGTGTTCGACCGTCACATTTGACTGGATTGAGATTTGAACTGTTGGATTCGCTGTATTGGAAACACCTTGAAGCACGGTAATGGGATCGCTGCGCGACTTGTAGGCGTTATAAAGTGGCCAGACCGCAACCCGGTTTCACTGTGCTGCGATTCGACGTACTGAAATACA
>JAPLJE010000004.1 GCA_026388755.1 Deltaproteobacteria bacterium
CCGCTGGGAAATGGCCTGGCCCAGAATCTTGATCCGGTTGGCGGTTCCCTGAGAGCTTAGGCCATCCACCAGGACGGTTCCGGAATCGTTGTCCGCCAGCATCAATTCCTTATTGGGCAATAGCGCCGCCATACCAAGCTGGGTATAACTCGGCAGCATCGACAGCGCGGGCGACAGGCTGGCATCGTACCGATCCTCCTGCCGGATCCGGCTGAGCAACTCATCGCCTATTTCATAACGAAGTGCGTCGGAGATGATGACACAGACCTTGTTGTCCTTATTCAGGAATGGCTGGACCCAGTCATCGAAAAAGTTCTTCTGCAGCGGGATGGGCCCCGCATGCCACTTGTTGGTCTCATCCACAGAAGACTGCCAGCGGTCGTTTACCTTCAGAAGGAAGTTGTTGGCGTAAAGGTTCTCGATCTGGACGGTCAATGTTCCCATCAAAGAGGCCTGGCCTGACATGCGAACGTGGTAAGTGAACTTGCGGTAATACTGATCCAGACGGAACCAGGATTTTGCGTATCGCTCGATCCAAGTGGGAAGTGGAGATTGGGAAGCGGTAAATGGTTGCTCCCCTTGTCCGTTGTCCACCGACAACTGCTCCAAGGCATAAATGAACTGCGCCGCATAATCCACGGCCTCGTACAGATGCAGATAATCTTGGTACCAGTGACTTTGCCGCCGCTGACGAACCCAGAGCGCCACATCGCCACTGGAGACCGTTCGCGATGCCACGGCACCGACCAGGTCGCTGATGATCTTCTGGTCAATCAGGCGGTAGTAATCCAGTTCGATCAGTTCTCGGAAATCCCGCTTGGCCAGATCCTGTTCGATGCCAAGGATGTCGGCGCATTCACCAGTGAGGGCCTCAAAACACGCTTCAAACTGGCGGCTGTCCTTCCATCGTTTAAGGAACACCAGTGCATCTGAGGATAAGGGGGTAGTGTTCAGCGGACAGTGTTCAG
Source organism: Deltaproteobacteria bacterium (assembly GCA_026388755.1). Taxonomy (GTDB): domain Bacteria; phylum Desulfobacterota; class Desulfobacteria; order Desulfobacterales; family Desulfatirhabdiaceae; genus RAAP-1. The sequence continues at coordinate 969 of JAPLJE010000004.1, forward strand.
TAAAATTCTGGAAATAACAATATTTAAACAGTTGAATCACAAAATCTTTTATCCCGGGTTCGGTTGACGCGTAGCCATAAAGCCGTTTCATCTGCTCCCAGAGATAACCGTCCAAATTGCACCGAGCAATGAGTTTAAATTTTTCGCCCTTATCCGGATCAGGAAATTCCAACCCCAATTGGCGTTCATTCGGGTCTGTTCGCGTTGTATTTGCGACCAGTTCAGACAGCAGGTTTTCCAGAACAGCGTCCATCCGGGGTTCGGAGCCAGCGCAGACGGCCAGCATCTTCATGCGGATCATTCCTGGAGTGTCGTCTGGCTTGAGCAGGCGTTTCAGTGCCTCCCTGCGTTTGGTCAACTTATAGAACTCGTCATGGGTCCATACCACATCGGCAAAATCAAGGCTCAGTTCCAGTTCGGACAGCCAGATGGAAACCTGGTCGGTCCGGAATTCGCCATGGGCCAACTGAACGTCCAGCAGCCAATTGTTTATGTCTTCAGGCTGTGGGCCTTCATGATAGAGGAGATACTTCTGTTCTGCTTCGGCGCGAAGCGTGCGATATTTAACACCGAATTCATTGTTGCGCAGTTCTATCTTTTCGATGCCCGGCAGAGAAAGCGATTCGAATTCCTTACGCAGCTCCTTTTTGGCGTCGAACCAGAACACGATGCGGTGTTTTTCGAAAAGTCGGGTAAGCGCTTGAGTGATTCGATCCATAGGAGGGTATCCGATCAGCTTTCCTGGAGTTTTTCAACAAGACGGTACACCGTAGACCCAATGATGCGGGGCCAGTCAGTGCATGAGGGTGTGTCCTTCCTGCGGGCTCGGGCAATCGCATCCGGAATGCCCGGTATCAGCTTGGACGTTTCAATCCGAAGTTTACCCATTATGATTGGTCTCCTGCGGTCTTGTTTTCGTTATTGGAACACAAGGCCCCCATAAGTATTCTGGGAATTCCTCCAAGGCGCCCCTGAAGATAGCTTTTGCGAATATCCGTGTCATTTCGCACAGCCTTGTATTCGCTGAAAGAAAAGAGTGTCGAACTGCCATCTCGATCCCGCTCGGCAACCCACATTTCATCACGCCGTAACAGATCCTGATCCATCAGGAGTACATCATGCGTGGTGAACAGCAGTTGCGACCGGCATTTCGAGCCACAGGCAAACAGATACCCCTCCAAAAGCCTTCTGGTCAGCAGTGTGTGCATGCTGCGATCCAGTTCGTCAATTACAAATACCCTGTCACTGTCTGCGGCGGCCATCTCCAGAAACGCCGGGAGCAGATCAATGGTGCGCTGGGTGCCGTCCGATTCCTGTTGCATCTCGAATTTAATATCTTCCCCATTAATGTTTCGGTGAAAGCTGACCAACTTCTTGGCTTTCAACTCCCCGCCCTTACGCGTTACCAGAAAACGCTCATTGATAGGTTCGGTCAGCCAGCGAACGGTCATCCCTTCCTGATGTCTTGAGCTTTAACTTCAGAGGTTCCGGTATGGGGATATGGTCAAAAGCCATCTCCTCGCCACCAATGTATTCGATACCTGTATCCAGTAGTGGGAGCATGTTGTTCATTATTTTATAGAGTGGGTGATCTTCTTGAATAAATCGCTCAAAAGGCTCAAAGCGGCTGTCCGGTGCTATCAGGACCAGTTTGTTTTTGAACCAGTCAAATACAGGTTTAAATGTTTCCACCTTCTGATTCACTGAATTGGTCAGGAAAAGCTGGTTTTCACGGGTACCTTTGAAAGCAAAATGAAGGAACTTGTTCTTGTTCAATGAGGAATGAAATTCTATATTATCTCCTGTCCGGTTATACAGAGGCTTCTCGGTAGTTTTAAGAATTTCCACTAGTTTTTCTTCCATCACCCGTTGTTGGGTGACAGCGAAACTGAACTCAAAACACTTGCCATTGATAAACAGTTCAAACCTGAATTTACTGGGAAGCGAAGGGCATGCGGGATCAAGCCGGAACGGCTCCACCGGGATCAGGCTCTCCGGTTGAGTGCCTGCCACTATCAGATTCTTGGCAAAGTTCAGCGACTTAAAGAGGTTTGTCTTGCCGGAAGCATTGGCGCCGTAGATAGCCGCCGCTGGAAGCAGCTTCATTCCGTAGCCCGGAACTTCGGATAACCTTTCGCTGTGCTGCTTTTCCCGACCGGCAACCATGGACAAAGTTGCCTGTTCACGAAACGACCGCCAGTTTTCGACCGAAAATGAGATAATCATGGTTCCTCAGGAGATATATTCCCTTGTATAAACGATATAAATAACAATATATCATAAAAAATAGCTATTCAAGAGATTATTTCACCTAAACTTCAATTTCAAACAGCGATTCCTCCTCACATCCAGTCCAGGTCGATGCGATCGTTCATGCCGTTGCATAACCTCCGAACAGATATCGGATGGTCATCCAGAACTCGCCATACAGCCCATTTCTGTCTTTTTGAAGGTAGCCTGAGACAAACTGCCTCATTTCGTTTTCGCTCAAGGATTCTTCCAGAAAGGGTTCGATTGCACTGGCACGTAAGGCATCGAGTTTGGGGATATCCAGCCCAAGCCGGGTGATCGTCTCGGATGCGGCAATATCGGTTGATAATTCGGGGCTTATTTCCCCATCCCCTGTAAAGGCGAATCTGCTTTCACATGACGGATCAAGTGGCGAAATAAGTAGCGAATCATCAAACCAGTTATCCTTCAGATTGCCGCAATGGCGCGGAACGCCTTTTTCCAATTGGTCCTGACAGGAGCAAAGCATATTGGTAAAGTCCAATGGGTCTACAACTGGATCACTCTGCGGCCTGAAATGCTCAATATGGGAGTCGTTATCCGCCAACCTGCGTTCACAGTAGCAGCAGAGTCCTCCCTGTTCCGCTATCAGAGCCTCTTTAACCGTTTTTTTGACATTTCCTCTCAAATCGTGATAGGTCGGCTGCCAGTCCGGATTGGCCATCGCCTTCCAATCGATGAAAGCCTTTGGCTCTTCTTGTTTGACGATGAATTTCACTTGCCGATGATCTCCTTGCGTTTGATGAGAACCTCGGCTTTTACCAATTCTGGGTCTTCGCCAATTTCGGCTTTCATATCCGCGATTTTCTGTCTGGCATCGGCAAACTGTCCTTGATTTATTTCATCATAAATATCGTGCAGACTGGAGCTGACCCGATCCGGCCGGGTAGTTTCCAGTCCCATCAGATCTTCCAGAATCCTGTCCACGTTCTTTCCATAGGATTCCGCCGGTCTTTCAGCCACTATCCCGGAATCGGTCTGCTTGAGAAGATAGAGGCTTTCCGGTTGCACGTGCGTGATCACATGCGGTGAATGGGTGGAGATGATGAACTGACACTTCGGGAATACCTCCAGCAACCTGGGAACAATCATTCGCTGCCACTTCGGGTGAAGGTGCAAATCGATTTCGTCAATTAGGATAATGCCTTCTCCTTCCAGCGGATCACTGCGCTCCGGGTTGGCAATCGCCATTCTTCGTGCCAGATCACCAACCATGGCTATCAGGCACTTTTCCCCATCCGAAAGTTGATTGACCGTCAGAAGTTTGCCATTCTTTTCCACTTCCATGCGAAGCGGACTGCGCCTGACGGTAAGGTTTGCAAATTCGGGAAGAAATGATTGAAGGGCGCCTCGCACTGTTTCGAGCTGTGGGTCAGGAAATTGAAAATTTTCTGGCTTGAATAATTGCAACTGGTCCGAATATTTCCGATTTTCGTTTTCAAGATCCTCACGCTCCCGGAACCACTCAAAAAATGTCCTGAAATTCGCTCCGCTGGTCAAAACATCATCAAAGGCTGCGAAGAGTTTGAAGCTGTGCTTTTCCCGAATGCGAAGCGGGATATCCAGCACAGCCCGATTGACCGGATAATAAGCGAATAAAGGAAGATTGATTTTCTCCGCCCTTTCAGAGATTTGCCCTTGCAGTCGTTTTGTAAATTCGTTCAGATTCGCCAAATTGCTTCGATCTTCCGGAGCGCCGTGGCCTTTTCGGCTTTTGGACAACCTCCATTCGATGGGTTGATCCCCTTCAATGCAATCGAGTTGGACGGAGGAAGACGATTTGCCATTGGTAATGTCAGTCTCTTGAATGGGCCTACCGGATGAAGCCCCTGAATATCGAATGCGGCTGACTGCCCACGAAAGCATTATGGCGACTGCATCAAGTATTGTGGATTTGCCGGCGCCGTTCACTCCAAAAAAAACATTCAGTCTTTCTTGAAAATCGAGCGACAGCGAATGAACTCCCCGATAATTGGTTAAGTTCAACCTGGTTATTTTCATTTATTAATCCTCTCTGAATCTCTAACCGCTCAACCCTGTCAGAATTCGACCGGTTGGTCATGTTGGCAATCAGTGCAGAAATCACGGAAATGTTTTTGTGGCTCGGATGTATGCCGTTGAATTCATTCGCGTCTCCTCCATGCTTCTCTCTCTTCCGATTGACAGACAGTCAGGATCGACCATGACTTGCTCACTGACTTGCTCACCGACTTGCTCACCGACTTGCTCACCGACTTGCTCACCGACTTGCTCACCGACTTGCTCACCGACTTGTGCCTCAACTTGTGCCTCAACTTGTGCCTCGACTTGTGCCTCAACTTGTGCCTCGACTTGTGCCTCAAAATTCCGCATGAATTCCATCAGTTTGGCTTCTGGCCGTTGTAAAAGAGGCTGAAAATCAGAGTTTTGCCGTCAATCCGGAATTGTGGAGTCGCCTCCACAATCTGCGTTGCAGCAGCAACAGATGTCACACAGATGTCGGTAAGGATTGTCTTGCCGACCAGTTGCCCAAAACTCAAAGGTGGTAATAAATTTCCATTTGCACTCATGTCGGACTTACTCCTCACCCTTGGCGTCAAGTCCCGGGATCTTCTTCAAGGCCGCGCCGAATTTGAGGTAGTTGACCTTCACACCGTCGTCGAGGTCGATTTCCAGTTGCTGGGTGGCGAGCGGGTACATTATATCGCGCTCATAGGTGTCCAGCTCGTTGATCATCTTCTTGAGGGTTTCGATCTCTTTCAGTGCCTTGGTTTTTTCGCCTTGAGAGGCGCCGGCGCTGATGCTCACCGCTTCCAGGTGGCTTTTTCGAGAGATCAGCTTGGTGCGGAACTCGCGCAGATAGTCGTTGAGCACCACGCTGACAGTATCCGGTCGGTAGCGGTGCATGTAGATGAGCGCATTGAAACTGCCCTTTGGGCTCGAAAACAGCCAGTAGATGGGCCGCTTTTTGTATCGGCGCACATGATCGTTGTAAAAGTCCTTGAGAAAATATTTGCGGATATCCTTGCC
>JAPLJE010000214.1 GCA_026388755.1 Deltaproteobacteria bacterium
AATGCTGATTCATGCCCAGATTATCGATATGGCTCAGCTCGACCCGTTAATGTTCCATCCCGAACTTCATCTGGAGCGCCAGAACCTGAAAAGCACCCAGCCGGTTCTTATTGTCATCGATTATGCCTTTGGCACCCAGGCTTATGAAGTCATGGATGAGCTCCTGTCGCAGTTTCACGAGAAGCCCTGCATTCAGGTTTGCTCCGTATCCATCATGGGTAAAGCCGGCATTCTTCCGGGCAGCAAAGGCGATATCATGCTGCCGACAGCCCACGTGATGGAAGGAACCCCCCACAACTACCTGGTTCAGAATGATCTGGAAAAAAATGATTTTGATGGTTCCGTGGATGTCTATGTCGGGCCTATCGTCACGGTTCTGGGCACGTCCCTTCAGAACCGGGATGTTCTGGAAAAATTTCAGACCACCAGCTGGAAAGCGATCGGTCTTGAAATGGAGGGGGGCCATTATCAGCGGGCCATCAGCGCAGCCATCATTCGGGGACATATCTCCCCGGACATCAAGCTTCGGTATGCCTATTACGCCTCGGACAATCCCCTGATCAGCGGCCAGACCCTGGCATCCGGCAGCATGGGGGACGAAGGGATCAAGCCGACCTACATGATTACCAAGGTGATTATCGAGAAAATAGTCAATTCATCGAACGCCTTGTAACGGCTGCTGACACAGAATTTGCAGAATGCGTCGGGGTTGATTCGCTGGATGTTTCATGGCTTGTCCATTTCTATCTGTCTGCAACGCCTATTCGCTGTAATTTTTAATCAGCCGTGAGCCATAAACAAAGAATGCCGCAGCGTAAAGTATCAGAACCCCAAGCGAGATCAATCCATCGGGGTCAAGATGCGGTTTTCGTATCAAAATATTGGTATGGGTTAGCGGCATCATGTAAATAACCGTCTTGATCAACACCGGCATTTTATCCACAGGGAAAAAAGTCCCGCTGAAAAATGCCATCGGCATGATGAAAAAATTTGTGTAGGTTGCCGTATCTTCATGAGATTTTGTGCGCATGCCGGTGATGACGCCAAGACTGGCAAACAGAAAGCAGTTCAAAATCAGGGCGGTCACAAACAGCATATTGATGGAAAATTCGCGCGTTGACGCAAAACCGACGATGATGATCAGAGATGAGGCAAAAAGACCGTTAACCATGCCGGCCATGACCTCGCCGATCATGATGGATGAAGGGCTTATCGGTGACTGGATGAAAACCTGGAACGTTTTAAAATAAAGCCTGTTGAGGTTCAGGGCGGATGAAACCCAGGTATAGGAGTTGTTCATGGAGCTCATTGCAACCAGACCCGGAATCAGAAAACCCAAGTATCCGGTCCCGCTTATTTGCACGCTTTTGCCAAGGCCGAATCCGAATGCGACCAGGTAGATAACCGGCGAGATCATCGCAGAAAAGAGATATCCGAGCTTTAGCAGTTTTCTGCGGAAAAGCAGCATCTCGCGGAGAAATATGGGATACCATCCTGGCTGTTTCATTCGATGCGTCCTCCGGTGAGTTGGATAAAGACATCCTCAAGATTTGATTTTCGAATGGTCACGCTGCTTTTTTTCTGTTTGGCAATTTCGTGCGCTTCATCGCGGCTTTTGCAGATATCCTGAACCAGCCTGCCTTCCGCATCAATAAACTCGACGATATATTCACCGACGCTGCTTTTGAGATTGCCCGGAGTATCCAGTGCGATCAGTCTTCCCTTGAAAAGAATGCAGACCCTGTCACACAAGACTTCGGCCTCTTCAATGTAATGGGTGGTGATAACAACCGTCCTGCCGTCTATTCGCGTTTTCCGGATAACCTCCCACATCTGTCGCCTGATCTGAGGATCAAGGCCTATGGACGGCTCATCCAGAAAGAGAACGGAAGGCTCGGGCAACAGCGCTCTGGCTATGAGAAGTCTTCGCTTCATGCCGCCTGAAAAGCCGGATACAACGGAATCTTTACGATCCCACAGACCCACCATCTTTAACGCCTCGCTTATTTTTCTTTCCCTGTCCGAAACACGATGGAGCATCCCATAGATCAGCAGGTTCTCCTGGGCCGTCAGTTCCCTGTCGAGATTGTTTTCCTGAGGAACGACACCGATTTTCTCTTTTATCTCAAGGGGATTTTTTACCACATCCACATCATCGATCCTGCAACTGCCGGAATCCGGCCTGCTTAATGTGGTCAGCAGCCTAATGGTTGTGGTCTTTCCCGCGCCGTTCGGCCCCAAAAGCCCGAACACCTCTCCGCTCTTTATCGAAAGCGAAAGATTGTCCACGGCCCTTATTTTCCCGTAATTTTTCGTTAGATCGGAAATTTCGATCATGAATCTACTTTCGGACAAATTATCCTTGTCCAGTAATGGCGGAGAACGTTCACATCAATCCCGCAACAGAGATTTTTTTGAAAAACCTCCTGAACTTGATTGTGAGCAGGTTTCACAGTTAACGCTCAGAAATCAAGAAAAGGAAGCTTTTTCTGCTTTATAACGAATCCGGCAAGACCGGCAAGAGATTTGTATAGAATCTTCCCGTTCAGCTCGCCTTTTATGAGAACAATCTGACAAAATATTGGCTTATGTATTTTTAAATAAGTTATGTATAAATACAAAAATGTTTTTTATAAGATCAATATTACAATAATGTATTTTTATAAAAATATAATAACAATTATTTCAGTATGTTATATTTGGCATGTATTTTGAAATATGTATAGGCACAGACGATCGCATCTGATGGAATCGATAAAACCAAGAACGAAATTGCAAGCTTTTGAAATTTACATGACATCACCTTAAAAAGGAGGAAATTATGGGAAACGAACAACAAGTTACCAGGGGAACATTGGGGCTGACGGGACTTACGATGAATGCAATGGCGCTGATCGCTCCGGGAGCATTCTTATGGTTGACATTTCAAATGCAATCGCTTTAC
>JAPLJE010000265.1 GCA_026388755.1 Deltaproteobacteria bacterium
TCCCCTGAAAATGATTGCCGCAAACTGTCCGCAAGGCTCTGCTGCCTATGAAATCCTGGTGGAACACAGCAGCCTTGTGGCTCAAAAAGCCCTGGCCCTGGCCCGCAACCTCAGCTATCTGAATCCGGACATGGATTTTATCCATGAGGCTGCCATGCTTCACGACATCGGTATTATCATGACCCGCACGCCGGAGCTGGGCTGTACCGGCGCCCTTCCCTATATCTGCCACGGATATTTGGGAAGAGCAATTCTGGAAAAGGCGGGATTGGCCCGGCACGGACGGGTCTGCGAACGGCATGTCGGTGTGGGCATCACGATGGAAGACATTCGATCCGGGAAACTGCCCATCCCCCTTCGCGACATGACCCCGCAGACCCTTGAAGAGCAGATCATCTGTTATGCGGATAAATTTTATTCCAAGAACGGCCACCGGCATCCGGTTTTGGAAAAGTCGGCGGAAGAGATTGTCTTTGGCCTTTCCCCCCATGGCCAGGACAAGGTGGACCGCTTTTTATCCTGGCATCGGCAGTTTGAAGCCCCCCCGACCCCAAGATCTTTTCAGAGTTAAAGGGCACTCAACTGATTATTTTCTTTAAAAAGTACACTTTTCAGCCAAGTCATCCCATAGGCAAGCAGCGCCACATCATCGGTTTTAATGGCTTCAAGCGTTTGATCGTCCATTGGATATCGTTTGAGAAATGAGCTTTCCAGAACAAAATCCCGAAACCGATCGATATCATAACTGGCCATGAAAAACAGCTGCTTGGCTTTTTCCGTGAGCTGAATATTCATGGGGAAAGATCGCTTGCGAACCACAAGGTCCGTCCACCCCGCGTTGATCTCGTCATGAACATCCACGCCCTGGTCCCGGCGCCACTCCCGAATGGTCCAGTTCTTGTCCTCTTCAAAGCCCTTGCAGTGCGGCTCTTCGATCATAATATAAAAACCATCATCATCTGCACCTTCCTTGTGGCTGAGAGAGGCGACACCGATCGGATAATACCGGCAGGTGGTGGGTCGGTCCGAATAGACCAGACATCCATCTTCCCGACAAACGGGCAGGATCTGGAGTCATCATCCAGAAGTTTCAACAGGACCAGCGGCAAATCGGTTTTTTCAAGCAGTTGTGGTACCGTATACAGGGCCAGGAACTGGCCTGATGTCAACTCCAGCTTCTTTTTCAGAAGAATGATATCATAGGGGGTAAGAATGATGCTGATGCCTCTGCAGCACCGGGTAAAACAACTGACGTCTTTATGACACCGAAACTTAAACTGACTCTCCAGGCCCAGTCTAACCGGTTCAATGCGGGCCTGTTTGTCATGATGATCAACATTCATATTTCATTTCCTTTCAGCAACCTCATTATTTTTCAAAAATATATCGAAGCAGCAATTTAAAGTCAATGTAATCATTCTTAAGCACCATAAAAGCCCAATTGTAAATTTCTTGGTTTCATGATAAAGTAATTGTTTATGCTGGACAAATGATCTTGAGGTCTTGATATATGAAGCCAATCTGATTATTTGGCCAAAAGATCTTCTGGCATTCACGAAATTGACAAAGTTATCAGTTTCATCAGTTGCAAGGGGGGTGCCCATCGACATCATACCGTTAAAAACCGAGATGCAGGCCCGGTCAAATCAGCTGAGGAATCAGGGCAAATCCATCGCCTTTGTTCCCACGATGGGCTATCTTCACGAAGGCCATCTGTCGTTAATGCGGCTGGGCAAAAGCATGGCCGATACGCTGGTGGTCAGTATTTTTGTAAATCCCACCCAGTTTGGGCCCGGCGAAGACCTTGGCGCATATCCCATGGACTTTGAAAGCGATCAGTCTCTTTGCCAGAAAGAAGGGGTGGATATACTTTTCTACCCAACTGCCGCGGAGATGTACGGTCCCCGATTTCAGACATTCATTGCCCTGGAACAGCTTCCGCTTCACCTCTGCGGCATATCGAGGCCGGTTCATTTCAGAGGGGTTGCAACCATCGTGACCAAGCTGTTCAATATCGTCAAACCCCATACGGCCATATTCGGCCTGAAGGATTATCAGCAGGTCAGGATCATCCGGCAAGTGGTTCAGGATCTGGACCTGGACATTCAGATTACCAGCGGCCCCACAGTCCGGGAATCCGACGGCCTTGCCATGAGCTCCCGCAATGCATACCTGGACACATCCCAAAGGCCATCGGCCCTGACCCTGTATCAGGCGCTTTGCCAGACCCGGAACCATCTTGAGAAAGGATTGACAGACGCAAAAGTCCTGATCCGGTCGGCTGTCAACCTGATCCGGTCTTTTCCGGATACTGCCATCGACTACATTGCCATCTGCGATCCGGATACGTTGGAGGACATGCAAACCATCGACAGGCCTGCAATCATGGCCCTTGCCGTAAAAGTGGGGAAAACCCGCCTGATTGACAATATGATGCTATCGCCACACTGACAACCATTTTTCTTTCCCCGACTACCACTGAACGGGAACCCAATTGATATGAAACAAGGAGAACTCATGAGCGAAAAATTCTTTTTTACTTCTGAATCCGTAACCGAAGGACATCCCGATAAGGTTGCGGACGCAGTATCGGATTCCATTCTGGATGCCATCATAGCTCAGGATAAAAATTGCCGGGTCGCCTGCGAAACACTGGTCACAACCGGCCTGGTATTTATTGCCGGAGAAATTTCCACGGCCTGTTATGTGGAAATGCCTGAAATTGCCCGAAACACGATCAAGGAAATCGGCTATCACTCTTCTCAGATGGGCTTTGACTGGAGAACCTGTTCGGTACTGACCAGCATCGACCACCAGTCTCCCGACATTGCACAGGGCGTCAATACCGGCGAAGGACTGTTCAAGGAACAGGGCGCAGGCGACCAGGGCCTCATGTTCGGGTTTGCCACGGATGAGACCCCAGAACTCATGCCCATGCCCCTGATGTATGCGCACAAACTCTGCCATCGCCTGGCAACGGTCCGCAAAAACGGAAGCCTAGATTTTCTCCGTCCGGACGGCAAGTCTCAGGTCACCATTGAATATGAAGACGGCATCCCCAGGCGGGTGGATACCATTGTCATTGCCGCCCAGCACAAGGCCGACGTCACGTATGAAGATCTCAAGGAAGCCATCATCGAGGACGTCATTCGTAAAGTCATCCCCAGGCACATGATGGATGGCGACACCCGTTATTATATCAATGCAACGGGAAAATTCGTCATCGGAGGCCCCATGGGGGACTGCGGTCTGACCGGACGAAAAATCATTGTCGATACCTACGGCGGACAGGGAAGCCACGGCGGTGGCTGTTTTTCAGGAAAAGACCCTTCCAAGGTGGATCGTAGCGCATCCTATATGGCCCGTCATGTAGCCAAGAATATCGTTGCCGCCGGAATCGCCAAAAAATGCGAAATTCAGATTGCTTATGCCATTGGCGTTGCCGAACCCGTATCCATCATGATCGACATGATGGGAACCGGCCTGATTCCCAAGGAACGGGTCAAGGAAATCGTTCTGGAAGTATTTGACCTGAGGCCGGCAGCCATCATCGAGCATCTGGATCTGCTTCGCCCCATCTACAGAAAAACCGCCGCTTACGGCCATTTTGGCAGAACCGAACCCGAATTTACCTGGGAAAACACTCAGATATCCAGCGTCCTCAGGGAAAAAGCCGGGATATAACAAACTAAAGGAGATTAACGTCGTGTTAGATATTGACCTTTCGCTTCCATACAAGGTTGCCGATATATCGCTTGCGGATTTTGGAAACAAGGAGATGAAGCTGGCTGAAAATGAAATGCCGGGCCTGATGTCTGTGCGGGAAAAATATGGCCCTTCAAAACCCCTCAAGGGGTTAAAAATCATGGGCAGCCTTCACATGACCATCCAAACCGCCATGCTCATCGAAACCCTGAAGATTCTGGGAGCAGATCTACGCTGGGCCACCTGCAATATTTTTTCAACCCAGGACCATGCCGCGGCAGCCATCGCGAAAAATGGTTCGGCAGCCGTATTTGCCTGGAAAGGCGAGTCCCTGGAAGAATTCTGGTGGTGCACGGAACAGGCCCTGCTCTGGCCGGACGGAACCGGTCCGGATCTGATCGTGGATGACGGCGGTGATGCCACGCTTTATGTCCACCAGGGCGTGGCAATCGAAAAGAACCCGTCCCTTCTGGAACAGACTTACGACAGCGTGGACATGCAGTGTTTAATGGCCAGAATGAAGGTCAGTTGCCGGAAAGATCCGAAACAGTGGACAAGAATCGCGGCAAATATCCGCGGGGTTTCCGAGGAAACCACAACCGGCGTTCACCGGCTTTATCATCTTGCCCGAAAGGGCGAGCTGCTGTTTCCGGCATTTAACGTCAATGACTCGGTCACCAAATCCAAGTTCGACAACCTCTATGGATGCCGGGAATCCCTGGCAGACGGCATCAAGCGGGCAACCGACATCATGATTGCCGGAAAAGTGGCGGTGATCTGCGGATACGGAGATGTGGGAAAAGGCTGCGCCCAGTCCATGCGGGGATTCGGCGCCAGAGTCATCATCACGGAAATTGATCCGATCTGCGCGCTTCAGGCAGCCATGGAAGGTTTCCAGGTCATGACCATGGAAGAGGCTGCGCCGCTTGGCGATATTTTTGTCACGGCCACGGGCTGCTACCATGTCATTACCGGAAGCCACATGGAAAAGATGAAACATGAGGCCATCATCTGCAACATCGGCCATTTCGACAACGAGATCCAGATGACCTATCTGGAAGGCAATCCCAGGTGCGTCAAAGAGAATATCAAGCCCCAGGTGGACAAATGGACCCTGGAGTCCGGCAGATCCATCCTGATTCTGGCTGAAGGCCGGCTGGTCAATCTGGGATGCGCCACGGGTCACCCCAGTTTTGTCATGAGCAACAGCTTTACCAACCAGTGCATGGCCCAAATTGCTTTGGCGACCCAGAAACATGAATGCAGGGTTTATACACTTCCCAAGCTCCTGGATGAAGAAGTCGCAAGGCTTCACCTGGGAAAACTCGGTGCA
>JAPLJE010000319.1 GCA_026388755.1 Deltaproteobacteria bacterium
GAGAATGCGATAGATAACCATGGTTGCTGATCTCATAGAATCTGTTGTCAAAATATTGTTCATATTCAGCGTCAACATCGGTTTTTTTTCACCCATTCTGGGATGGGTGGAAAGAAAACAAAGTGCGCTGATGCAAGACAGGGTCGGGGCAAATCGAGCGGATGTATTTGGATTTACCCTTATCGGTCTTTTCCATCCCATTGCGGATGCCATCAAGGTGTTAACCAAAGAGGACTTCGTTCCGGAAGGGGCGGACCGGCTGTTTCATACCCTTGCACCATTTATAAGCCTGACGCCTGCGATCATCGCCTTCGCCGTGATCCCTTTCGGCGGGCAATATGATCTCTTTGGTCACCGTGTCAACCTGATTATTGCAGATCTGGATGTGGGGATTCTCTTCATATTCGCTTTTGCGTCCCTGGCCTCTTTCGGCGCGGTGTTGGGCGGATGGGCATCCAATAATAACTGGTCATTTCTCGGTGGGCTGCGCGCTTCAGCCCAGATGCTTTCCTATGAAGTGGTCATGGGGCTTAACATTATCGGCGTGATCATGGTGTATGGCACCCTCAAACTCAGCGAAATCGGGGCCATGCAGGTAAATTTTTTCAATTGGGGCATTTTTTTACAGCCGGTCGGATTTGTCCTTTTCTTTACCTGCGCCATCGCTGAAAACAAAAGAGCGCCTTTTGACGTTGCCGAGGCGGAATCGGAACTTGTGGCAGGCTATTTTACCGAATACAGCGGCTTGAAGTTTGTCATGTTCTGGATGGGAGAATTCCTTGAAATCGTGACCATCGCCGGCCTGGTCACCACCATGTTTTTTGGCGCATGGCACCTGCCTTTTGTCAGCGACCAGATGCTTGTGGATTTCTTTCGCTTTGCCGGTCCCAATGGCGCGACCATTCTGGCAATATTGGTAAATGTCGCCACTTTCTTTGCAAAGGTGATCTTTTTTATCTGGCTTCAGATGACGATCCGATGGACACTCCCCCGCTTTCGTTATGATCAGGTCATGAGACTCGGCTGGAAAATGTTTCTTCCGATTGCCCTCATCAATATATTTATAACCGGACTTGTGCTTTTGGCTAAATAATATGGCAGATCTTAATATTAAAAATAGTTACCCCATCATGGGCATATCCATTGAAAAATTGAAGCCCAAAAGAGTGCGGAAAAATATCGAACTGACCTTATGGGAAAGACTCTATATTTTTGAGATCATCAGGGGAATGCACATCACATCGATGCATTTTTTTATCAACCTGATTGGATTTGTCGTGCCTCCAAAGGGTAAAAAAAGACGCATTATTACGGTCTATTATCCAGAAGAAAAACTGACGCTTCCGATTGCCTATCGCGGCAGGCCTGTTCTGGTCGCGCGGGAGAATGGATCCGAGAAATGCGTGGCATGCGGACTTTGCGAGAAGATATGCCCTGCCTCCGCCATATCGATTATCGCCGAGGAAAGAGAGAACGGCGAACGGTATCCGTCCAGTTATACGCTGGATATGTCCCGATGCGTGTACTGCGGCTACTGCGAGGAAGTATGTCCCAAAGAAGCCATTGTCATGAGCGCGGAATATGAAGGACTTGCCAGACGGAACCGGAATAATTTGCGTTTTTCAAAAGAAAAGCTTTTAAGGTCGGAAAAAAGCGTCAAGGATCGTATTGAATATATCAGAGGGATATACGCCAAATGCAATTATTGATGTTCTATATATTCAGTTTGGGCGCGGTGCTTTCAGCAACTTTAATGGTCACCAACATAAGACCCGTAACAGCGGCCATGAATCTCATCATGACCATGTTTTTCCTGGCCGGAATTTACGTGCTTCTGGATGCGCATTTAATTGCCGCCCTCCAGATTATCGTCTATGCCGGGGCCATCATGGTCTTGTTCCTGTTTGTGATATTGCTCTTGAATATTCACGAGAAAGAAGGAGAAACGGCCCGCCGGAAGGTCATGATACAATTCGGCAGTATCGCGATCGTCGGCACCCTCTTTATAGTCATGGCGAATCTGGCAGTGATAGAGCCTTCCCTTGTTAAAATCGGCGACACGGCCTATCACTTCGGTACCACAAAAGCCGTGGGGAAAATGCTCTTCACCGATTTTTTGCTGCCGTTTGAAATCGCCTCGTTCTTATTGCTCGCAGCCATTGTCGGCGCTGTCATCTTAGCAAAAAGGAGGATTGATGATTAGAGGAGTAAGCTAAAGCTTCCGAATCATCAATAGTGATCTATGGTTTCATTGAACTCATACCTGATACTGGGGGCCATTCTCTTTTCAATTGGCGCCGTAGGTGTATTTACGAGGCGAAACGTCTTGATTATTTACATGTGCATTGAATTGATGCTGAATGCCGTAAATCTGACGTTCATTGCGTTTTCAAAATTTTTAAACGATATGAATGGCCATGTGTTCGTGTTTATGATCATGACCGTTGCCGCAGCGGAAGCGGCGGTAGGACTTGCCATTATCATTTCGCTTTTCAGAAATAAAGCGACCATTTATGTGGACGATATTAATTTAAGTAAAGGTTGATGAAAACGTGCAGACGATTCTATCCATGAAACCCATGCTTGCGGTGCTGGCGTCACTTCTTGCCGTACCTTTGATTTTGGCCACGGGGGATAAACGCCCTAATCTGCGGGAATTCTGGTCAATACTGGCCGGGGTTATAAAATTTGGTATTGTCATCTCCATGGCGCCAATCATTTTCTCCGGTCATACCATAGAATATACTTTAATCAGTTTTTACGAAGGAATCGACATCAAGTTTCGGGTTGACGCACTCGGGCTCTTATTTGCAACCATTTCTTCCTTTCTGTGGATTGTCACCACATTTTACTCGATCGGGTATATGCGTTCCGGAAAGGAACATGCGCAGACAAGGTTCTATACCTGTTTTGCGATCAGTCTTTCCGCAACCGTTGGCGTTGCTTTCTCGGCCAATCTGATCACCCTTTTTATCTTTTATGAAATCCTGAGCCTCGCCACCGTACCATTAGTTGGCCACAAAGAAACGCCGGAGGCCCTGGAAGGCGCCAAGAAGTATTTCCTGTACCTGCTCAGCCTCTCCAAAACCCTTCTTTTATCAGGGATCATCATCATCTATATAGTTGCGGGAACCACCGATTTTCAAAGCCATGGACTTTTGCAACACGTGCAGGGAACGCCCCTTCTTTTTGTGGCGTTTTTTCTCTTTCTATTCGGTTTTGCCAAAGCCGCGGTCATGCCGGTCCACAACTGGCTGCCGTCCGCAATGGTGGCGCCGACACCGGTCAGCGCATTGCTGCATGCGGTTGCGGTTGTAAAAGTGGGGGTCTTCTCCATCCTGCGGGTTGTGTTTCATATCTACGGAATTGACCTGATGGGAAATCTCCATCTTGGCATCACAACGGCCTATATCGTCTCGTTTACCATCGTCATGGGATCTGTGATTGCCCTGTCAAAGGACAATCTAAAGGCCAGACTCGCCTATTCAACCATCAGTCAGCTTTCCTATGTGATTCTCGGAGCTGTACTTTTAACGCATTCCAGCATGGCCGGAGGCATCGTCCACATCGCCAACCATGCCTTTTCCAAGATTACGCTCTTTTTTTGTGCAGGGTCCCTTTATACTGCTGCGCACATGACCGAGATCAGTCAGCTCTCGAATATCGGCAAAAAAATGCCCTGGACCATGACCGCATTTTTTATCGCTTCATTAAGCATGATCGGAGTTCCGCCAGCCGCCGGATTTGTCAGCAAATGGTTTCTGGCTGTCGGCTCAATTGAAGCCAAGGAAATTCCCATTCTAATGGTACTGCTGGCAAGTACCATCTTGAATGCAGCCTATTTTCTGCCGATCACCTATAAGGCTTTTTTCGAAAAAGAATTAATCACATCCCCATCCCATCACGATCACAATGATCATCATGTGGAAATACGAGAAAACCCCATGGTGGTCGTGCCGCTTGTCCTGACGGCCGTTATCTCCCTGATTATCGGGATTTTTCCGGTGTATTTCTTAAATCTTGCCCAGGAGGTCCTCCGATGATCAAGAAACTTGTTGATTATATCGGCAATCCGGACAATGCCAGCAAATTGAAAAAGATGAGCTATGTTTCGCTTGTTGTGGTTTTCATATCGGATTTCTTTGTCCATCGTGACCATGCAATCTACATTTGGGACAAAATACCAGGCTGGGGCGCATTATACGGTTTTGTTTCCTGCGTTATCATCATTCTGGTCTCTAAATTCATTGGTCATCAGGGCGGCATCATGAAGCGCGAGGATTATTACGATGATTGATTGGTTTCACCCATCAATATTCTTTATTTTTGGGGCATGTCTCATTCCTTTCCTGCGGGGGAAGATCCAGAAGGCCTATCTCATGGCGATTCCCGTCCTGGCGGTGCTGGCTGTTTCCTTAATGTCCCCGGGAACCCACTGGACGTACAGCTTCCTTGGCAACTCCCTTGTTTTCGGTGCGGCCGACAAGCTCAGTATTGTCTTTGGCTGGGTATTTACCATCATGTCTTTTATCGGTATCGTCTATGCCCTGCATGTAAAAGATAACGGCCAGCATATGGCCGCCTTCCTTTATATCGGGGGTTCTCTCGGGGTCACCTTTGCCGGCGATTATTTTACCCTGTTCATATTCTGGGAACTGATGGCATTTGCATCGGCCTATCTTGTCTTTGCCAAACGCGAAAAGCAGGCCATTGAAGCCGGATACCGGTATATTCTGGTCCATATTTTCGGCGGAGTCTGTTTATTGGGTGGCATTATTCTCCACTATGTCAGCACCCAATCGATTGCCATTGGACCCATGACTAATGACGGCAGTCTGGCCTTTTATCTCATCCTTGTCGGCGTTATCGTAAACGCCGCGGTGCCGCCTCTCCATGCCTGGCTGACGGACGCCTACCCGGAAGGAACGGTAACGGGTTCTGTCTTCATGTCCGCTTTTACCACCAAAACAGCGGTGTACGTGCTGGTACGGATTTTCCCCGGAACCGAACTTCTGGTCTGGATGTGGACGATCATGGCCCTCTACGGCGTTGTTTATGCGGTTCTTGAAAATGACTGTCGCAGACTTCTGGCCTACCATATCATCAGCCAGGTCGGGTACATGGTGGCAGGGGTCGGAATCGGAACGGACATGTCCTTAAACGGCTCCGTATCCCATGCATTCGCGCACATTTTGTACAAGGGCCTGCTTTTCATGGGCGCGGGCGCGGTCATCGAAATGACCGGCAAGCGCAAACTGACCGAACTGGGGGGGCTTTACAAGACCATGCCGATCACCCTGGTCCTTTACATGATCGGCGGGTTTGCCATTTCAGCCTTTCCCCTGTTCAGCGGATTTGTCACCAAATCGATGGTGGTTTCCGGCGCCGCGCATGATCACAGACCCTGGGTCGCCCTTCTTTTGACCATGGCCTCGGCCGGAACATTCCTGCACACCGGCCTGAAACTGCCGTATTACATGTTCTTTGCAAAAGACTCTGGAATCCGGGCCAAGGAGCCGCCCATCAATATGCTGCTCGCCATGGGAATGGCTGCTTTCATGTGCATCGGAATCGGCGTGTTTCCCGGGCCGCTCTATAAACTTCTGCCCTTTGCGGTCCACTTTGATCCGTATACCGGCGATCATGTGACAAGCGCCTTGGGAATCCTTATGTTTACCGGTCTTGGCTTTTTCATGCTGCTCAAGAAATTGGACCCGGAGCCCACCATCAGTGCCGACACGGACTGGGTGTATCGAAAAGGCAGCCGTGTGTTCATGTGGTTTGTAAATAAGCCCCTTGCAATTTACGAAGAGTATCTTAGCAACATTTACAATACCTGGCTTACGAGATTCACCTTGTTCTTTTCAAGTTTTCTGGCAAGAATTTTTGATGTTCGGCTCATAGATGGATGCGTTAATGGTGTCGCTAATTTTTTCTTGAACCTTGCCCAGACCATTAGAGTGTCCGGCAGCGGTTTGGTGAGAAATTATGCGTTTACGATGCTTTTGGGAAGCGTCGTTATCCTTACTTATTTTTTATTTTCATGATAAGATCTCAAATATGATAAATGCTCTGCACTTTCCCATTTTATCCTTCATCACCTTCTTCCCGCTGGTGGGGATCTTGTTTATCTGTTTTTTGAAGGATGAACACCATGATTTGATCCGTTGGGTGGCTTTTCTGACTGCGGTGGTCTCCTTTGTTTTTTCTGTTCCCCTGTATTTTCACTTTGATTCCAATACCTGGAACATGCAGTTTGTGGAATACATTCCATGGGTCAAGGATTTTGGCATCAGCTACCATATGGGGATCGACGGCATCAGCCTGTTTCTCATTCTCCTGACCACTTTTCTGTCCCCCCTGGCGATTCTATCCACCTGGACGGCAGTCACCAAACAGGTCAAGGGGTATATGATATCCCTGCTGTTTCTTGAAGTCGGAATGCTTGGCGTATTCTGTGCATTGGATTTTTTCCTTTTTTATGTGTTCTGGGAAGTGATGCTGATACCCATGTATTTTATCATCGGCATATGGGGAGGACCCCGCAGGATCTATGCTGCTGTAAAATTCTTCATATATACCATGAGCGGCAGCGTTCTGATGCTGATAGCGATTCTTTTCCTCTACTTCCTGCACTACAAGGAAACCGGGGAATACACGTTTAATATTCTGACCTATCAAACACTCCACCTGCCGGCAAATGTTCAGTTCTGGCTTTTTTTAGCATTCTTTCTGGCATTTGCCATCAAAGTTCCCATGTTTCCCTTTCACACCTGGTTGCCGGATGCCCACGTAGAGGCCCCGACAGCGGGCAGCGTAATCCTGGCCGGCGTCCTTTTGAAGATGGGAACCTATGGGTTTCTCCGTTTCAGCCTCCCGATTTTTCCGCAAGCGACCCTTAATTTCATTCCCATCATTATGGCGCTTGCAGTCATTGGTATCGTGTATGGCGCCCTGGTCTCCATTGCCCAGGATGACATCAAAAAGCTGGTTGCCTATTCAAGCGTCAGCCACCTGGGCTACTGCATGCTGGGGATGTTCGCGCTGAACATGGAGGGGGTCAAGGGCAGCATCATCCAGATGATCAATCATGGGCTCAGCACCGGCGCGCTGTTCCTTATCGTCGGCATGCTTTACGAACGTCGGCATACCCGCATGATTGCAGATTATGGCGGCATCATGAAAGTCATGCCCATTTTTGCCACGCTATTTTTACTGGTTGCTTTTTCATCGATGGGAGTTCCCGGACTGAACGGGTTTATCGGCGAACTGCTGATCCTGATAGGTGCGTTTAAAGCCAATATCGGCTTTGCCGCCGTTGCCACGCTTGGGCTGGTCTTTGGAGCTGTCTATCTGCTTTGGATGTACAAACGGGTGATGTATGGTGAAATCACCCATAATGAAAATAAACTACTGAAAGACATGACCCGCCGGGAATATGCTTACATGCTGCCCATTGTGTTTTTTATTATCTGGATTGGATTATTTCCAAAGCCTTTTCTCGATAAAATGACCACCTCTGTTGAACATCTTTTACAAAAAGTAAACGACCAGAAAGCCCAGAATACCCTGACAATTGAGGGGCAAAAAATCGCTGCGTTGAACCTGAATTATACGTTACAAAACCGTGCGCTGTCCGGCCGCGAATAAAAAAACGATGAATTATGGAACCAATGATGCCTACAATTAATCTGAGTGCCTTATACCCGGAAATCATTATCGCCCTTTTTGCATTAATTGTCTTACTTTTGCAGTCTTTTGCCAATGTCCGTGGTAAAAAATATTTTGGTTATATCAGCCTTGTCGGTATCGTAACCGCTATTTTTATCGTATTCTTAAAGCCCTCCCCCTTTGACTTTAAATCGGTCGAATATGCTTTTAACGGGTTGTGGGTGGTGGACAACTACTGCCGGTTTTTTAAATTGATATTTCTTCTGGGCACGGGGCTTACCATCCTCATTTCCATAAAATACGTTGAAAATGAGGGCATTCAGAATGGAGAATACTTTGCGCTGATTCTGTTTGCAACGCTTGGAATGATGATAATGGCCAGCGGGACTGAGCTGATGACCTTATTTTTAGGTCTTGAGTTGATGTCCATATCTCTGTACGCATTGGCGGGATATACCCGCACACGAATGATTTCCAATGAAGCAGCCTTGAAGTATTTTCTTCTCGGTTCTTTTTCCACCGGTTTTCTGCTTTATGGCATGGCTCTTTTGTATGGGGCCACCGGAACCACAAGCCTGAATGGAATTTCACAATTCCTGGCGAAAACCCATCTAACGAGCCCTCTGCCTATCCTGGGGATGGCGCTTCTGGTGATCGGATTCGGTTTCAAGATTGCCGCGGTTCCGTTTCATATGTGGGCGCCGGATGTGTATGAAGGCGCACCCTCGCCGATCACCGCCTTTATGTCCGCCGGCCCCAAGGCCGCAGGATTCGCCGCTTTTGTGCGCATTTTTGTGGATGCGTTGCCTGCATTGCATGGCGAATGGATAACGTTGATATGGATATTGGCTGTTCTTACCATGACCGTTGGCAATATCATTGCGTTGGTACAAGATAATATCAAGCGCATGCTGGCATACTCCAGTATCGCCCATGCCGGCTACGTTCTGGTGGCCTTTCTATGCGCGGGTGAAATGGGCATCAGCAGTATCTTGTACTATATGCTGGCCTACACCTTCATGAACATCGGGGCATTTGCCGTCATTACTGTTTTGGCCGGAAAAGGCGAAGAAAAAGTCAATATCTCGGATTATAACGGACTGGGGTATAGGCATCCGGTGGCGGCGATTGCCATGAGTCTGTTTCTATTTTCTCTGGCCGGCATCCCTCCTACAGCCGGCTTTATGGGAAAATTTTATATTTTTTCAGCCGCTATCAAGCAAGGGTTTCTGGGGCTGGCCATCATCGGGGTCATCAACAGTGTCATATCGGTTTATTATTATTTGCGAGTCACTATTGCCATGTACATGAAAGAGCCAGCCACAAACGGAGAAAGCCCCGCGCTGATCTTCTCTCCCGCCTGCATTATTGCGATCCTTATTTCCGCTTTCGGGGTCCTTCGCATGGGGATATTTCCTTCAGACTATATCGACATTGCAAAGCAATCCTTTCTTGCATTGCTCTAACGACATAAGGAAGAAAGCATACAGATATGAGTATGGTAAAATTAACTATTAACGGCAAGGAAATTGTTGCTAAGGAGAATACCACCATTCTTCAGGCGGCAAAATGTGCTGGAATCAAGATTCCGACACTTTGTTATCATGAGAGGATGAATCCCATTGGGTCCTGCGGGCTCTGTATTGTTGAAATCGATGGAAATTCCGATCCCATGTCTGC
>JAPLJE010000371.1 GCA_026388755.1 Deltaproteobacteria bacterium
GCCATTGAAATGGTTGGTGGTCACACCAGCAGAATGAAACGGTTGCTGCTGCGTTTCACGCCTGGATTTGATTCAACGGAACAGGCCATCATCTTCAAACAAACCCTGTTATCGCTTCTCGACAATTCCTTTTCTAAAGGATCAACCCGTGTCACCGTAAAAAAAACCGCTTGACTTCCTGACCGCTTCCAAGCTATTATGCTTCCAATCGATGCGGGGTGGAGCAGCCTGGTAGCTCGTCGGGCTCATAACCCGAAGGTCGTTGGTTCAAATCCAGCCCCCGCTACCAATTGAATTCAAAAGGGGTTAGATAACTATCTAACCCCTTTTTTGTTTTTATTTCATCTTGAATTCAAGAATCATCTTTTTCATAAATTCGGTAAACGAGCTATAATACCGAATTAAATTCAAATTACAAAAACAGCACGCACTCCATGAACAACTCTTCTTCATATCCGCAGATTCTGGCGCCGGCAGGCAACAAGGCCAGCTTTCTGGCAGCCCTGGCTGCCGGGGCAGACGCCATATACTGCGGCCTGAAGCAGCTTTCCGCCCGTATGGAAGCTAAAAACTTTACCCTCGAAGAACTCGTCGGGCTGACGGATCTGGCGCATTCCAAAGGCTCAATGGTTTATGTCACACTGAACACGCTGATTAAGCCGGATGAACTGGACCCGGCTGGAAAGCTCATGGATGACCTGAACCGTTACGTGCGTCCCGACGCCCTGATCATTCAGGATCTGGCGCTGATCGAGCTGGCCCGGCAGGCCGGTTTTTCCGGCAAGATTCACCTGTCCACCCTGGCCAATGTGAGCTTTGGCAAAGCGCTGAGCCTGATCCGCCATATCCCCGGAGTTAACCGGGTCGTGCTTCCCCGCGAACTCAGCGTTGACGAAATCAAGCAGATCGCCGGAATCTGTCCTGAAAACATCGGCCTGGAAATTTTCATTCACGGCGCCCTGTGTTACGGGGTCTCCGGCCGTTGCTACTGGAGCAGTTTTTTTGGAGGCAAAAGCGGCCTGAGGGGAAGATGCGTTCAGCCATGCAGGCGGCTTTATACACAGGAGCGCACACAAAATCGTTTTTTTTCCTGTCAGGATCTCAGCCTGGATGTTCTGGTCAAAGTCCTTCGGCCGGTTCCGGCGATTCGGGCCTGGAAAATCGAAGGCCGCAAAAAAAGCCCTCATTATGTTTATTACACGGTACGGGCATATCAACTGCTCCGGGACCATGTTCAGGATTCACATCTTCGGAAAGAGGCGCTTTCCCTGCTCTCTCGCGCCCTGGGCCGGACCGGAACCCATTACGGATTTCTGTCTCAAAGACCCCTGAACCCCATTCAAATAGAACGGCAGACCGGCTCCGGACTCTGCCTGGGTCATGTTTCGGAAGAAAGCGGCCGTCCCAGTGTCGCGCTCAAGCAGGGGCTTTTCCCCGGCGATGTCCTGCGTGTCGGCTACGAAGACGAGCCCTGGCATGTCAGTCTGAAAATCAGCCATCCGGTTTCGGAAGGTACCCGGTTTGATCTGACATCCGGCAGCAAAGTGGCTCCGCGGAATGGGTCTCCGGTATTTTTGACTGACCGCCGCGAGCCGGAATTGATTAACAAGATGTCGGAGCTCGAAGCACAGCTTCCCCAGGTCAAGGTTGATCTGCCGCTTTCTCGTTTTCAGACGATTCTTCCCCGAAATCGCCTGTCCAAGACAAAAGCCGTTGACCAAAGTGTTTACCGGATCGCCCGTAAAATGGGCACGGCCAGTGAAGAAGTCGGGATCTGGCTGTCTCAGGAGACGTTTGAGGCTGTTTCCGTCACCCCGGGTATCTGCCAAAAAATCTGGTGGTGGCTTACCCCTGCGCTCTGGCCTGTCGATGAAGCCGATTTCAAATCCCTGATTGATCAGTTGTTGCAAAAAGGCTCCAGACAGTTTGTCCTGAACGCGCCCTGGCAAATCGCTTTTTTTCAGAATCCCGGCAAACATTCCCTCTGGGCCGGTCCGTTCTGCAACTTGAGCAATCCATTATCCATCAATGAGATCAAATCCTATGGTTTTTCCGGGGTCATTGTCAGTCCGGAGATGGGACAGGCGGATTACCTTTCTCTTCCCGGACAGAGTCCCCTACCCCTGGGGATTGTGATTTCCGGGAACTGGCCATTAAGTATTTCCCGGATTCTCTCGGATCGCATGAAACCCGATATCCCCTTTCAGAGTCCGAAGGGAGAAATGGCATGGGCGAGCTTATCGGATTCTAATTACTGGATTTATCCCAACTGGATGCTCAATTTGAAGGGTTACCGTAAGGAACTGGAACAGGCCGGCTTCCAACGATTCGTTCATCTGACGGAACCCGTACCGCCGTCCATCCGAATGAAAGACAGGCCCGGAAACTGGAACTGGAGGATATCGCTGTCATGAACCATTCTTTCTTCATGGAAGCGGCGCTGGCCGAAGCAAGACAGGCCCTTGACCGGGGAGAGTTCCCGGTTGGGTGCGTAATCGTTCATGAGGGGAAGATTGTTGCGACCGGATCCCGCCAGGGAACTGCCGGAGATCTTGTCAGCGAAACCGATCATGCCGAAATTCTGGCATTAAAGCAGCTTGAACGGTCTGCACCTCCCGATCAAAGCCGGCTGACCCTCTACTGCACCTTGGAGCCCTGCCTGATGTGCTTTGGCGCAATTCTCATCAGCGGCATTCGGCATATCGTGTTTGCTTATGAAGATGTGATGGGCGGCGGAACCCGATGCGATTTAAGCCGAATGCCCCCATTGTACGGCAGCAAGCCGGTTCACCTTGTTCCCCATATCCTTCGCGATAAAAGCCTCTTTCTCTTTAAATCTTTTTTTTCAAATCCGGATAACACCTACTGGAAAGACAGCTTCCTGGCCGCATACACGTTATCCGCCGCTTTCTCTGCCCCATTTTGAAGCGTTTGTGCTCCGATTCCGGCTTTTAATGGCAGACTGAAAATATATGTTGACATTGTCATTCCTTAAATATATTATAAGACAAATCAGTAAAGATATCGCAAATTACTGCATATCGGTTCGAGCAGACGGATTGTTCCATGTTGCCACAGTGACGACCTGAAGTTTGGGACCTTGATGATATTTTATGAAAGGAGGAAAACACTATGGCAAATGGAATTGTAAAATGGTTTAATGACAGCAAGGGTTTCGGTTTTATTGAGCAGGAAAACGGAAAGGATGTATTCGTACATCATTCCGCCATTAATTCAACCGGTTTCAAATCACTTTCTGAAGGCGATCGCGTCACATTTGATGTGGTTCAAGGCCCCAAAGGCCCTGCTGCAGCAAATGTTACTCGCTTATAATTAGCCAAAACTAATTAGCAATTAAAGGCGTTCATGTGAAAACATGAACGCCTTTTTTATTTTCAACGCATGATTATTCGGTCACAGCAAAAAGCTTTACCTTTTCGGAATCCATTGCCAGAGAGATGTGATGATCGGACATCAAAGGGTCCCCTGTGACATCGATATGCCGAATGTGAAACCGGTTTTTGAGATAATGAATGTTCTCATTCTTCAGCCCCCTCATGGCTGAAATGCGTTTCGGGTTAACGCGAAGAGTTACCGCCTCCAAGGCCCTGCCGCTGGCCTTCAGCAGTTCAATGACCTTGTCGCGATAGATCTCCGCGATCACCAGGTGGCCAAAAGCCGGGTGGAACGGTCCTGCCAGAAGAATGGATCCGTTTTCCAGATCCGTCGTCGCCTGAAGCCCCATTCGAATGACCGCAATGCTGCTTTCCTGAAACATCAGATACAGTCTCTTCACCAGGGAAACAGCGGCTGAAAGGGATAACGGAGTATATTGCCCCTTGCGGTAACAATTTGCCAGCGGGCTGTGTTCCAGGACAACCGTCGGGTAAATGCGAACAAAAGCCGGACATAGGGCTGCAATTTGCCGGCCTGTCGAAATGGCGCCGGCATCATCATCTCCGGGAAGTCCCACCATCATCTGTATCCCCACTTCATAACCGCCGGCTTTTGCCAGATGCGCCGCGCGAGCCGTATGCCGCGCTGTATGCCCCCGACGGCAAAGCGCCAGAACCGCATCATTCATAGACTGCGCACCGAGCTCGATCGTCGATATGGGAAATCCCTGCAAGATTTCCAGACGGTCTTTCGTAAGGGTATCCGGACGCGTCGAAAACCGAATACCGTCTACGATTCCTTCTTGGACAAACGGGGTGGCAGCATTCAGAAGCCTGAGGATTTCCCGGCGGTTGATGCCCAGAAAATTTCCGCCGAAAAAAGCGATTTGCACGGGTTTCCGGTTGGGCGTCAGATATTTGAGATACGATCGAATGGAGGCTTCGATTTGAGGAGTGGAAGGCGATTGGACCGCGGACCGGGTGATTGCTTTCTGATTGCAGAAAACACATTGATGGGGGCAGCCGGCATGCGGAATAAACACCGGAATGATATACGGTTTTACAGGGCTTTCAACTGGAGGCATGCTTCATGAATATATCGATGGCTTTTCGGGCCGCATTTTGCTCCGCATTTTTTTTGCTTTTGCCAAACCCCTCTGTCTGAATATCTTCACAAGTCAGCTGAACGATGAACATCTTATCATGATCCGGACCGGTTTCGGCGGCAACAGTATAGTTCGGCAGGGGCCCCGGGGAGCTCTGAATCAATTCCTGAAATTTGCTTTTATAGTCCTGAACAGCAACCGAAGGCGCATTCGCCACCATCAGGGGCTTCATATAGCGGGAAACGATCTGAAACACGCAAGGATAGCCCCCATCCAGATAAACTGCGGCCATCAGGGCTTCGAAGGTGTTGGCCAGTATGGACGGCTTTTTGCGGCCCTGGGTCTGACTTTCTCCCTTTCCAAGCTGGACATATTCTCCGAGGTTGAGTTCGCAAGCGATATTGGACAGCTGAAACTCATTGACCAGATGCGCTCGCATCCTGGACAGGTGGCCTTCGTTAAAATCCGGATAATACATCATCAGCAAATGGCCGGTGATCAGGTTCACCACGGCATCTCCTAAAAATTCCAGGCGCTCGTTGTCCGACAGCCCCTTTCCCAGCATTTCATTGACAAATGAGCTGTGTCGAAGGGCCTCTTCAAGAAGCGCCGGATCGGTAAAAGAATAGCCGAGTTTCTTTTCCAATTCTGACGGGTAAGGCTTGGACATAACAGATCAAACCATCGTCTGTTGACGTTTCAAAAGCAGATCATAGACAGAATACGGGACGAAAAAATCCCCTTTCCCGTATCCAAGTTGGATTTCCGGCTTGATGGCACCATGAAAATCGGTTCCACCGGTAATCGCCAGGTCATGGCTCAGGGCAAGTCGCG
Source organism: Deltaproteobacteria bacterium (assembly GCA_026388755.1). Taxonomy (GTDB): domain Bacteria; phylum Desulfobacterota; class Desulfobacteria; order Desulfobacterales; family Desulfatirhabdiaceae; genus RAAP-1. Next base: position 5,336 of record JAPLJE010000371.1, read on the forward strand.
AATAAAATTCAACATCTTCTGAAGAGTGTTCGGGATAATACACTTCAATCCCCTGCAAGCCCATTTCCTTCAGAGTTGCCACAAGGGCTTCCAGGCGGGAATTATCCGGAATGCGCAGAAGAAACGGATGGGCCAGAACCGGTGTGCCGCCCGCTTCTATAATCATTTCAATTGCTTTTTGACAGTCCATCCGGTATTTGTCCATATAGGCGGGCTTATTGAATCCAAGATAAACATCAAACGCTTCATCAAATGTCTGGACAAAACCTTTTTTTATCAACAGCTGCGCAATATGCGGCCTGCCGATCTGGGCTTCTCCGAATACCTGAATCACTTCCTCCACTGTAATGTCCAGCCCCATTGCATTCAGGCGACTGATGATGAGAGGATTGCGGTTTTCTCTGGCACGTTGCAGGGTTTCCAGGGTTTGGTTCAGCGCCGGATCATTCAATCGAATGCCATAGCCCAGAATATGAAAACTTCCTGCAACCGTGTATAAAGCTGGAGGAATGGTACTGATTTCAATACCGGTAAGCACGCGAACATCCGACGAACCGGCGGCTTCAAGCAGGTCCTTGGATCCTTTCAAGGTGTCATGATCTGTAATCGAAATCGCCCCGAGTTCAAGTTTTTCGGCCAGCCGAAGAATTTCAACAGGAGACAGTGTTCCGTCGGATGCGGTTGAATGAATGTGCAGATCAATGCCTGCCTGCTTACAGTCCAAGGGCTTTTTCCAAAGTCTCCTCTTTGGTTTTACAGTCAATACATTGGGTTGTTACAGGCCTTGCTTTCAGGCGATCAAACGAAATATCTTCCCCGCAGGATTCACAGACACCGAAGGTACCGGTTTCAATCCGCGCCAAAGCTTTCTTAACCTTAAGAATGAGCTTGCTCTCCCTGTCCCGAATTCGCAGCATGAAATTGCGGTCTGCCTCCAGAGATGCCCTGTCCGTAGGATCTGGAAAATTCTCTTTGGGAGAGGTCATTCCGGATACGGTTTCATCTGCCTGACTGAGCAGCTCTTCGAGCAGGTTGTTCAACTGTTCCTTAAAAAAATCAAGCTCTTTTTTTTTCATAATTGAACCTATTGGCATCCTGTCGCTGGATCAGCGTATTTAAGAATATTTTTGCAAAAAAGCTCCCATCACGATAATTCCATAAAAAAAGTCATAAAAACCATACGTAGTAAGATTCATTGAAAATTTATTGCGGCAGGGGGAAAAACAATATTATTTAAATTTTTAAAATAACAAAAATAGCGTTTTCTGTAAAGGGGAAAATGACTTCGAGTTTGTGGAATAAAATGCGGCGGAATCAGCTCTTGGAAAACACAATATCCTGTGCCTTTTCAAATGCTTCTTCTGCAATTTCCCGCTGTTTGGAAATGAGACTGCCGGGCCTGTCGAACTCAATGGCCTTCTTGATTTTCTGCAATTCAACCAGCGCCATGTTTCTCACTTCGTCTTTGGCATGGGCATTTTCCAGCAATTCAGAAATCATTTCAATCATCCGGTTGATCTGCAATAGCGTATCGTGCTGTAACAGAGTGAATCTCTCGTCCCGAATTCGGTTATAAACAGGTTTAATCCGGGCAATCAGGTCATCCATGCAATCGAGATCGTCCCAAGGACTCCGCATTTCCAGGATATGGCGCAATCTTAAGAGGCCGGCGGCAGCTTCCGGGTCATCTTCAATATCGGACTGGAACCCGGTGAATTTCTCAAGCGATTGTTGCCATGATTCCCAGCGGACAACCCCGTATTCGTAGAAATCCTTCAACCGGATAACGGTATGGGAAAATGACACCAGGGCCGCTTTCCCGTCGCGGACAAAACAGATTTTTTCATAAGGATCCGGTATGGCCAGCCATGATTGGATAAATGAAATGCATGAGCGGATATCTGCCGCTCCAGGGTATTGCCCTGTTTCAGCCAGACGGCCGAAACCGACAAGCAATGCTTTCCATTGTTTCAAGAAACCGCCAAGGAAATGGGTCAGATCATCTTGATCCGGAGGGCAATCCATGCCAAAAATATTCTTACAGGTATCGACCACGGCCCCCAGTTCGCAGGATGACAGACGCTTTCGAGGAATGACCTGAATCCGCTCCCATTGATCGGGCGCCTCCAGAAAGACACAGGAATGATGATGCAGAAACACATTGCCATTAACCACACAGGAAATCATTCTATCGGAAAAAAGGCTGGAAATGATTCTGGCGATTCTTGCCCCGGACCATGCATCGGGTTGCCCTGAAAACACGGAGAACACCTTCGAGAGCGAAACCGGTTGCTCTGAAGCGGAGCTATCATCCAAAAAAGCCAATACCCGTTTGAGATCGCCGGGCTCTGTTTTGCTAAACCCCAGCGGAAGCTGAAGGTGCCGGGAGAAAACCTTATCGTCATTTGCTATTTTCATGATATTGAGTCTTGTCAGGGATGAATTGCCTTGATAAATATCGAAGATCATTTTTTTAAAATTAACATATCCTGCAGGATTCTTCAAGTTTTCCAGATATGGATATTTTCAGAAAAGAGGATGATTCTTATAATGGAAGGCCATCATCTAATACTCGGGAAACTGATCGATGCAGTTACCGGCCGGGTGCTCCCGGACACCCATGACGAACGGTACCGACAGAAGCTGGCCAGGCTCCTGATGGATGCCAGAGGGTATTCCCAGGCGGATATTCAAAGCCGGTGCAGCCTTCGGGTCAAGGCAGGGGACAACTGCGCCATGGTGAAAGTGGATATGGCCGTAACCGTTGCCGATAGAATCTGTATGATCATCAAATACGGCCCGGGTTCGCTGGTCACCCGGCACCGCCCGGCCCTGGCAGCATCCCGACTCCTGGCCCCGTATCAGATCCCCGTTGTCGTGGTCACCAACGGCGAGGATGCCGATATCCTGGATGGTCACACCGGAGAGGTGATCGCCAATGGCCTGGAGCACATCCCGGCCAGACCGGAGCTTGCCGCTCGTTGTGCTGTTTTTCTGTTTCCGCCCATCGCAGAAGCCCGCGCCGAAATCGAAAGCCGCATCATGTATGCCTACGAAGTCGACGGCTCCTGCCCCTGCGATGATTCCATCTGCATCTTGCCTTAAATCTCTTAAAGCAAGGAGACGGCTCCAGCCCTGTGACAGGCTACCCGGTGATCTTTTTCGCCTGCGCCGGATACAGAAACCAGTTGAGGATATACTGTTTTACAAATCGCCACCGCAAACGGGCAGCGGGGATGGAAATGGCATCCCGAAGGAGGGTTGGCCGGAGAAGGAACATCTCCGGCAAGCTGGAATCTTTTCCTTTTTCGGGAAGGATCCGGAATGGGAATGGCCGATATCAGGGCCTGGGTATAGGGATGCAACGGAGTAGCGTATAACCCTTCAGAGTCCGTGTATTCCACGATTCTTCCCAGATACATCACGGCAATGTTGTCTGAAATGTGTTTGACCACAGCCAGGTTGTGCGCAATGAACAGGTAGGACAGTTTCATCTCCCGTTGAAGCTCAAGCAGCAGATTGACAATCTGGGATTGAATGGAAACATCCAGGGCTGAAACCGGCTCATCGCAGATGATGAGCCTGGGATTCAGGGCAATGGCCCGTGCGATTCCAATCCGCTGACGCTGACCTCCGCTGAACTCATGGGCAAAACGCGAAACCGCCGTCTCCGGCATTCCAACCCTATTCAGCAGGTTTTTCACATAATCCTTTCGATCTTCAGAAGATCCGACTTTGTGAATCTCGTATGGCTCTTCAAGAATATCACCGATGGTCTGCCTCGAATCCAGAGATTCGAATGGGTCCTGAAAAATGATCTGCATGTTTCTGCGGGCCCCTCTTAGCCGGCTTTGCGACAAAGCCATCAGATCCTGCCCCATGAAATTGATTGCTCCGCTGTCAGGCTCAATCAGGCGGAGAAGGGCTCTTCCCACCGTTGTTTTTCCGCAGCCCGATTCTCCGACAAGCCCGAGGGTTTTCCCCTCCTGAATCGTCAAGGAAATGTCGTCCACCGCATAGACATACCCTGTTTTTCTTTTGAATATGCCGCCTATAATCGGGAAATACTTCGTTAAATGATGGACTTCTAATAAATTATTCGACATGGTGAATCGGTTATCAGGCCTTTCTGCAATAGGGTTGTTGTAATGAATGATTCGCAGCGTTTTTCAACCGCTGATCCAGAAGCGAAAGGCGATTTCCGGGCTTATCGTTCTTGATGGCCGTATCCAGGGCGTGCCGGGTTCCAACGATAACGACCAATTTTTTCCCACGGGTAATGGCCGTATACAAGAGATTTCGCTGAAGCAGCGGATGGTGCTGGAGCATTAGCGGAATCACCACTGCCGGATATTCCGATCCCTGAGATTTATGGACGGAAATAGCATATGCCAGTGTCAGATCATCGAGTTCTTCGCTTTCATAATCCACCAGCCTGTCATCATAATTCACCGAAAGCCGTCTTTTTGACCCTTTTGGAGATGGGTCAATTTCTGAAATGACGCCTATGTCTCCGTTAAACACTTCCTTGGCATAGTTGTTTTTCAGATGCATGACCTTGTCTCCCAGCCTGAACTGGATTCCGGTCCCAGGGGAAAATTGGGGATTCAATGCTTCCTGGAGCACCTGGTTGAGCTGAATGGTTCCCACCGTCCCCTTGTGCATGGGGCTCAGCACCTGAATATCTCGGACCGGATCCAACCCGAAACGCTCCGGGATTTTTCGGCTGCACAGCTCAACGATCGTCTTTACAACCGTTTCAGGCTGATATTGTTCTATAAAGTAAAACTCTGAAAGGCCTTCCGAATGTCGGTCCTTTTCCAGAATCGGAAGATTGCCCTGTCTGACCCGGTGGGCATTTACGATGATAGGGCTTTTTTCAGCCTGGCGGAAGATCTCTTTCAGTTCGAATGTCCGGATGGCCCCGGATTGAATCAGGTCCGAAAGAATGTTTCCGGGTCCGACAGACGGGAGCTGAAACACATCCCCAACCAGGATCAGGGTGGCGGTCACGGGAACAGCCTTCAGTAGATGAAACATAAGCTGGGCATCCATCATCGAGGCTTCATCCACAATCATCA
>JAPLJE010000165.1:0-3893 GCA_026388755.1 Deltaproteobacteria bacterium
CGTCTTCTGAGTCGTCTTCCGCCAGTATTGCCTTGAATCCGGCCTTTTCAATGGCTGCCGCCATGTCATCGACGATTGCTGCCCTCGGGTCGTATTCAACAAAAACCCGTTCGGATGCAAAATTCACCGATGCCTTTACGATGCCGGGGACTTTACGGGTCAGGGCTCGTTCGATATTCATGGCGCAGTTGGCGCAGGTCATTCCGGTTACCGGAAATTCAGCATTGGCGATTTGGGGCAGGGAAGGCGTATCAGTCATGGCATTCACCCATCGGGGCCAGTCTTAGATTGGCAGAATCGCTTGAAGCAACATCATGAGGCCGCCGGATAATTGATGTCCTTTAAAATGTCCTGAATCTTATCAAGGGTTAAAGGCGCATTCCATTCAACGGTAATCTGTTTTTCAGCAGGATTGCCTTCAACGGCGACAATACCTTTGACTTCAGCCAGTTCATTTTTAATGGCCATGACACAATGGCCGCAGGAAATATTGGGGATGGTAAAGACGTGTTTTCCCATTTTTCATCCTTTCAAAAAAAAGTTGGTATGAAAGTAATCGTAATTTGTGACAACTCATATCTTATGAACCCGAATGTGTTCACAGGTTACAAGATGCTTGATGACCGGAGCTTTTCCAGATTGTCCCTGGCAAAATCAATGGAAGGATCAAGGGAAAGCGCCAGTTCATAATAGTGAATCGCCTCCTCGGTCTTTCCCAGGTCGCGGTAATTGGAAGCGATATTGGCGTAATCGATGGCGGAGCCGGGATTGAGCGCGATCGCTTTTTGAAAACAGGCGATGGCTTTTTCATGATCCTTGAGTTTGAAATGGCAGAATCCCAACAGGTTATGAATGTCCGTTCTTTCCGAATCATAACTTTCCCCTTTTTCAAGGACGCTGATGGCCTGTCTATAGTCTTGCATTTCCTTGAGCGCGATCCCTAAATACGAATAAATGCTGGGAATATCCTGAAGAATGGGATTAAGGTCAAGGGCGCGGTTCAGATGGGTACACGCGGTTTTGGGATCATTCATGGAAAGATGAGCGGTTCCCAGATAAAATTGAAGGTAATACTTATCCGGAAGCATCCGTCCCATTCTCATAAGCTCTGAGATCGCCTGCTCCGGCGGCTGGGTTTCGGTGATGAGTTTGGCGGCAAACATCCCGACGCTGGTTCCAAGAGCCCGTTCTCTGAAATGGGCGCCCGGAATAATTGTGTAAAATGCCGGGATATCGAGTCTGGGGTGCCGGGTGTTGATGACGATGACGTCAAGTCCTTTCCGGGAGAGCGCGGCAATGCAGTTTTCGACTTCGATCCGGATATTGTTGTTTGAAAGATTCGGAAGTGATGTGATGGAAACGTGGTTTTCCGGTTCAGTGATAAAACCCGCCTGATCCAGGCTGCTGAATTTGGGAAGTCCACTGGCCTCATAATTGGCGCCGGTATTGAAATCTCCGGCCAGTTGCGCCACTTCGGTCAGGGCCCGGCTGAGGGCTTTTTGCGGATCAGGAGTAGTTCCGGCGGTCCAGACGATTTCGCTGGTTTGGGGAAAGGTGGCAGGATCATAGGCCAGAATGCCGACCGTTGGAATTCCTGTATCCAGAGAAAAATCAGAGACAAAAAGTTGAATGCCGGTCCGCTGATATTTCTGAAGCATTTCCCGGACCAGGGGCTCGGTTGCGGAATCTGGGGATATGGCCGGAACTCTCAGTTGCTTGTGGCTGATGATCGAGGAGACGTGCCGCTCGACAATCTCACAGATTCCCTGGCTGAGGGCTTCTTCCGAACAATTTCCCGCCGACGGACCGTTGTATTCATTGATGGTGAAAAACCAGTTAAACGGAACCAGGACCTCCGCTTGTCGTGTCAGGTTATATCCCCATGTCCATTTCAAAGGAAGATTATCAAATATATTTCGGGTAATCTCTCGTTCTCTGGAGTGATCATGAACGGATTGTGCGATCATCTCAAAGGGAAGGGCCCGTGCTTTAAGATTTTTGTATGTATCGGTGAAGAAATTGTCCGGCGTGTTGCAGAAGCTGAAAAAACTGAACCGTTCCGCCAGCTCCATCACGGCGCTGGCCTCAGCCTGGGCAGGCGTTGCGCCTTTGCCCATCTGTTTTCGTGTTCCGGTTACCGCCCTGGCGTCCTTTCCGCAATAACTCAGATAAACCGGGATGCCCAGCCGTCCGTTATCAATCCGGGCCGTCCGCTCCAAAATATCCAGATTGACATGTTGAAATCTTTCTTTAATTTTTTTTACGGTTTCTTCCGGCGGTAAAATCTTGTCCTGATCCAGCGTATACCGTTTGAATGCATCCTTCAGCACCACCTTGTGGGTCATCTTCCCTCCAAATTCATTGCCCTTGTGATCAATGAAATTCTTGACGTTACCGGTTTGATTTGTTAAACATTAAGAAATATCGAAATTGTGGGGATGTAGCTCAGCTGGGAGAGCGCGGCGTTCGCAATGCCGAGGCCAGGGGTTCGATCCCCCTCATCTCCACTCACCACGATCGATATGCATTGGTTTACTCCGCAGGATTCTTTTTCCTGATGCGGCCCATCTGCTTCTTCGATCTGCCTCCATCATTTTCATTCTATCATTTTTAAGGCTCAAATGAAATTTATAAAACATCAATTTTTTGGAGGAGTACAATGAGCAAACCATTTGAAGTCGGCATGACCCGCGAGCTGAAAATACGCACCCAATCGGAGCAATCTGCTCAGGTTTTCTACCCCAATCTCCCGGATGTATTTGCCACGCCTTTCCTTGCAGGATTGATGGAACGGGTTTCAGCCGAATTGATCAACGAACGCCTGGACGCGGGTGAACAATCCGTTGGAATATCCATGAACCTGAAGCATAGTGCCGCAACTCCCCTGGGCATGGAAGTCCGTGTCAAAACCAAAGTTTCAGCAGTTGAAGGCAGGAAATTGACTTTTGTTCTTGAAGCCTTCGACGATGTGGAAAAGATCGGAGAAGCCACTCACGAGCGTTTCATCATTCAGGCAGAAAAGTTCAATACTCGGGTGGCGGATAAAGCCAGGAAGACCGCATAGGCCGATCCGTGTGAGGATACGGGATGTGACTGGCCGGCAATATGCCATTAAAGCGTTTTCCGCAGTTTCTTGATTTCTGTAGCAATCTCCAGGCTGAGCGATGCAAGCGTTCGGCTTTGCGCATTTACCATGTCTGTGTAGCCCGGGCCGGAAATTTTCTCCGTAAACAGGGACTGGATCACGGTGACGATTTTCTGGCTTTTCTGATCCTTAAGGGTCCAGACGGCATTCAGCAAGACTGTTTCTCCGGGAACGCCGTCAAAGCGGTTAATGTTCACCACCACCCGGTAGTCCGGTTCGATGAGGAGTTCATCCGTTGAAACGGTTGCGCCTTCCTCGGCCAGAAGAATGCTGAGGTTCTCCGCCAGTATGCGTTTGGCGTCATCCTTTAACGGCCCTGCCCATTTATGAAACTCGGAAAAGCCCACTTGATTGTCGTTTGTCCGGATGGCGATCTGCGGTCGTTTCAAACTGTCCGGAAGGATTACCGGCCCGACCGAGACGGTAAACCGGGGTTTGGAATACGGGCGTGTTTCTGGCCGCTGGATCGGATTCAGGGTGTAATACTGAGCTGGCTGACTTTTTAGAAGGCAGCTAGAAAGGGTTGTCAGGCAAAGAACCATCCCGAGTGTGCAGCAAAATCTCATCGTATTCATTTTTCTGATCCTTTTCCGGTAACGATCGATTCCGGGTGATTTTCGAGATATTCCACCAGGACGCGCAGGGAGCGCGCGGCATCCGAGAGCTCTTCCAGCGTTTCTTTCATGCGGTATTGCAGGGGAGAATCCGTCTCCAGAACCGCCTTGGATGTGGCCAGCGACAGCTGAGC
>JAPLJE010000165.1:3971-8346 GCA_026388755.1 Deltaproteobacteria bacterium
TGTCCCGGTGCGAAGTGCTGCAGTCAGCATCTGGATTTCCTTGATGGCGGTATTCAAAGAGCGCAGGGTTTCCCCGATTTCCGGTGAGTTGGCAATCCGCCGCGCTCCCTGAACTGTATCCTTGAGGTCGCTTCCGATCTGTTCAATGGGGAGCTTGTCGAGCTTTGCTATAAACTGACCGACCTTGTTGGCGATTTCCTCGATCTGTGTCGGAAGGGTCGGGATGACGGGATAGTCGCCCTGATAGGTGATGCGTTTGGGCTCTGCATTCGGGAAAAAATCCAGCGACACGAACTGCTGCCCGGAGACAAGGTTACCTGTTTTCAACTGGGCGTGCAGTCCTTTTGCGATCAGAAAATCAATGACTTTTTCATGGTCTTTCGGGGTTGTATTTTTCTTTAGGCTTAACCGGCCGGGTTCGATGACGATCAGCACCGGTATTTCAAAGGATTTCTTGTTGGCGTCGAACTCCAGTTTCAAATCGATCACCTCTCCGATCTGAATGCCCCGGAACTCGACCGGCGCTCCCGGGGAAAGCCCTCTGACTGAAGTGTCGAAATTCAGGAGAAACAGTTTTTTTTCAGCAAAGTCTTTTTTTTCAGCAGCGTCGCGGTTGGAGTACAAGGTGAAGACAGCCTCTTCCTGGGCCGATTCTCCGGGGCTTTCATAAGTGTTCGGGATGTCGAATGCAATGCCGCCGACCATCAATGAGACAAACGATTCTGTCTGAATACGGATTCCCTGAGTGTCCAGTTTCATATCAAAGCCGCTGGCGTTCCAGAATCGCGTGTTTTCATGGACGTACTGGTGGAAAGGGGCGTTGACAAAAACCTTGAAGAAGATGCTATTGCCTTCGGGAGCCAGGTGATAGGCAATGACTTTCCCAACCGTGATCTGCCGGTAGTAAACCGGTGCTCCGATTTCGATCGAGCCCTTGCGGTCCGCCTTCAGCGTAAAAATGCGGCCGGGGTCCACAGTCGTGAAAATGGGTGGTTCTTCCAGTCCATTGAATTTAAGTTCGGGCTTTCCGGGTTTTCCGGGATCAATGTCGATATAGGCACCCGAAAGCAGCGTGCCAAGTCCTGACACGCCGTAGGCAGCCACCCGAGCACGTACCACCCAGAAGAGCGTGTTTTCCGTAAGATATGCTTCCGCCCCTTTAACGAATTGGGCTTTCACCGAAACGTGGGAGAGATCTTCGGTAAGGGATAATTCCGTGACCTGTCCGACCTCCACATCCTTGAACTTGATCTTGGTTTTACCCGCATCGAGGCCCTCGGCGGTCTTGAAGATGATGATGACCTCGGGACCTTTTTCAGACAGGGTCTTATATATCAGCCAGCCGCCGATCAGAGCCGCAACCACGGGAACGAGCCACACGAGGGAGAATCGACGTTTTCTGGCCTGGATGACGGGCTCTGAGAATTCAGAGGGATCGGGCTCAAACGGGGTATTCACTTGCATCTTCGGACTCCTTTGTGTCCCAGATTAAACGGGGATCAAAACTCATAGCTGCAAACATGGTGATGACCACCACAGCGGCAAAAAACAACACACCTTTCTGGGCTTCTACATTGGCTATGGCGCCCATGTGAACCAGGGCAACGAGAATGGTCACCGCAAAAATGTCAACCATGGACCAACGGCCGATAGCTTCGGTGAGCCGATAGAGCCGGGTTCGATCCTTAGGCCGCCAATTGGATCCGCGCTGAACAGAGATCACAAGAAACGTAAGGATCAACAGTTTGAGCAGAGGAACAAAAATACTGGCAACAAAGATAATGAGGGCAAGCGGCCACATTCCCGAGGTAATGAAATAAATTACGCCGCTCATGATCGTGTCTGTCTTTACCACTCCCAGGGAGGTGATTTTGGTAATTGGAATCAGGTTGGCCGGAATGTAAAACAGAAATGCCGCAAGGATAAGCGCTAAGGTGCGGGCAATGCTGTTGCGCTTGCGTGAATGAAGGGTTGCCCCGCATCGCGGACATTGCCCAGGGGAATCGGCTGTTCCGGTGTGTTTTCGAATGAGAAGATGGCAGACCGCGCAGCCCACAAGTGATGCGGTTTTGGCTGTCAATGCTGATGGCATTCGTTTTTCTCCCAATGCTCCCAGACCATGTGAGGATCAAGGGATGCCAGACAGGCGGCCAGAACAAAAATGAGCGCCATGAAACAGAACAAGGCGATATCCGGAAGGATTTGCGCCATTTTTGCCAGTTTGACCATGGAGACGAGAATCCCGAGCATGAAAACCTCCATCATGCTCCATGGCTGGAGTTGCTGCATCCAGCGAAAGACATGAAACATGCCGGGTGAACGATGCTGGAACTTTAAGGGGAGCAGGATATAGATCAGCGCCAGAAGCTGAGCCATGGGAGCGATGACGGTCGTGAACAAAACCAGAACAGCCAACCACGGCATTCCAGAAGCGTAGAACTGCTGAATTCCGGTCAGCAGGAGCGTGTGCCGTACCTGGCCATGAATCTTGAAACCGAGAAAAGGGAACGAATTGGCCATCACCAGCAGGATCAGTCCTGTAATCGCCAATGCAAGCGTTCGTTCGAGGCTGTTTCGTTTTGGCCTTGCGAGCAACGCGCCGCAACGGCAGCAATTGGCCGTCATTCCCTCAGAAATGGCTGGAATTCGGTGTAGAAGATCACAGTCGTGGCATGCCATGTAAGAGCCGGCTTTCATCCATTATCCCTTTTTATAAAATAGTGTTAATAAAAACAATCGTCCACTTCTGTTGTTTGAATCCTGTCGTTCATGATTACACCTTTAAATGTTCCACGGCGTTGGCAGCTGCGGGCTGTCGAGATCATCAACCAGAAAAGTGGTGATGGGAATTATTAACGCATCCTTTGAATGCATGTCAATGCTTAACCCAGCAATTCTTGGAGAATATTAAAAGTTCAAGCGTTATGTCCTTCCCTTTACAAAAAAATGGGCATCTTCCGATAGATGCCCATTTAATCCGATTATGCCTTTCTGCTTGTCAATATAACTTCTAATCTTCAATCGATCTCCTACCCCACTGGGGGAATGTCTTTGATTTTGACCATAGGAGGAATAATCCCCCTTCGATATCCTTATTTCAGTTTTAACTCCACGCCGTCAACGGAAAGCCCATGGATTGTGAAGGGATAATTTTTCCCCTTGAAGGCCAAGGTGCCCTCTCCCCAACTGACGCCACAGATGCAATGCCTGCCAAGAAAAAAAGTGTTGCCATTACTGCGAGACCTACTTTTAACCGTTTCATAGCATTTCCTCCATTTTTTTGGGGTTTTGTGTGTAGCGGATCAATGACTGTATATATTTAGTGTGATTGTCAAAAAAAAGACGACGATGTCAATCATAATCAGTTGATCGTTTCGGGTATGGAGATGATGATGAGAGGCCGAAAATGAAGCTGTTTGATAATTTGAAATTGCGCTTCCTTCTTTGCTGCAGAACTATTTTCAAAGAGAAGGGGAATCGTCACCGAGAATCGCTGTGCCTCTAATCATTGAAGCGATTGGCATTCTGTGTTAAGAGTTAAAAATGAGTTGGTTAGCGGGAATCTACTCTAAGATGAAGGATCTGTGACAACGGTCTTCTTCCCCGGAGGCGCTTTCGCTGTATGAGAATTTCGCCAAATCGCTCCCCCTTGATATCGATCGAATTGCGGCAAAAGCTGTGTACAAATATAATATTTCAAGGAATATCCATGGGAAAACATCTCATCCTGGTTGGCGGTGGCCATGCGCATTTGCTTACAATTGCCAATCTGGATAAATTCATTGCCAGGGGACACCGTGCTACCGTGATCGGGCCTTCGGATGATCATTATTATTCGGGCATGGGTCCGGGGATGCTGGGCGGAATCTATGCGCCTGAAGAGATTCGTTTCGCAACCCGGAAAACCGCGGAAAAAATGGGGAGCACTTTTGTGAAAGGAATGGTTTCAGGTATCGACCCAAAAATGAAAATGGTTTTTCTTGAATCCGGAGAAGCCTTGCCTTACGATGTGCTCTCGTTAAACGCGGGCAGCTACGTTCCTGTGAATACCGTTATGAATGAAGATGCAGATGTTTTCGCGGCAAAACCCATAGAAAGACTTCTCAAGGCCCGTCATCGGATCATTGACCGGTGTGCTTCGCAAAACGTTCGCGTGGGGGTGATCGGCGGTGGGGCCGCGGCCGTGGAACTGGCCGGCAATGTGTGGCGGCTCTTGTCCACATACGCTCGACATGGTTTTGATGTTTCGGTGTTCAGCAAAAATCAGATCCTTGAAAGATTCCCAGAAAAGGTACGAACCGCGGCACGCAGGTCTTTACGGAGTCGCAGCATTCGGATATTTGAAAACAGTCCTGCCGCTGTCATAAAAACAGGA
>JAPLJE010000323.1 GCA_026388755.1 Deltaproteobacteria bacterium
AACAGCTCATGAGTCGTAACCATGATGGAGATGAGCTGTCCGGTGAAATCAATGCTGCGTGCATCGACCGACCTGCCATCCGCAAGGACCTTCATATCGAGGACCTGATCACGGAAGGCCAGGAAATCCTGGTTCATGTGGCCAAGTCTCCCATGGGCACCAAGGGAGCACGCGTTACGACCTACATTTCATTGCCGGGCCGTTTTCTGGTAATGATGCCGTATTCGAATCACATCGGCGTGTCCAGAAGGATTCTGGATGAGGATGAACGAACGCGGCTCAAGGAAATGGTGTTGTCTTTGAGGGATGACGCCATCGGCTACATTGTCCGGACAGCCAGTGAAGGAATTCAGCAGGAAAAGCTGGCGCCGGAAATGGTGTTTTTGAAGAATTTATGGCAAGCGATTCTGACCAAATACAAAACAGCGTCCGCCCCTTCGCTGCTGCATAAAGAACTGAATGTCAGCCTGAGGGCGGTTCGGGACCTGTTGACCCATGAGGCGGATTCCCTGATCATCGACTCCCGTCCTGTGTATGAATCGGTTCTCTCCTTTCTGAATACCTTCATGCCAAGCATGAAAGACTCTGTTGAACTCTATGAAGGCCAGGAACCCATATTTGACGCCTATAATCTGGAAGGCGATATTTCCAGAGCCCTGAAGCGCAAGGTCTGGCTGAAATCCGGTGGATACATTGTCATCGAGCAGACCGAAGCGCTGGTTGCCATTGACGTCAATACCGGCAGATACGTGGGCAAACACAATCTTGAAGAGACCATTCTTAAAACCAACCTGGATGCCGTAAAGGAAATCGCCTATCAGATCAGGCTTCGGGATGTCGGCGGCATCATCATCATCGATTTTATTGACATGGAAAAGAAGTCCAACCAGGAAAAGGTTTACAATGCCCTGATCGAAGCGTTAAATAACGACCGGAGCAAAACCCATGTCCTTCCCATCTCGGAGATGGGGCTGATTCAAATGACCCGAAAGCGGATACGAAAGCCATTGAACCGGTTGTTATGCGAGCCCTGTTTTTACTGCGAAGGTGAAGGGTATCTGATGTCCCGCAAGACCATCTGCCATAACATTTTCAGGGAAATACTCAGCGAATACCGAATATTGGATGGCATCAAGATCATGGTCAGAGTCAACCCGGAAATTGCAGAATTGCTGCACGGAGAGGAAAACCATCTGATCTTCCGCCTTGAAAAAATGATTACCAAGCAAATCGTCGTATACCCCAATCCGCAATTTCACCTGGAAGAGTTCGATATTCTGGAAGTTTACAAAGAATAGCACAGATCCAGACCGCTTCAGTGCCAGTCTGACTGGAAGGCATCATCAACAATGGATCAAGTATGGTCGCATCACGGATTCCAGGTGACATCTCCAGGCTTCCACATCCGTTTTTTCTTCCGAGCCGTTCAGGTGAATCATCTCTCCGAAAGCGAACCGGACTCCGGCAAAGGGTTTGGGCAGCATGAATCTGTCCCAACTGTTGAAGAACCAGGCCCTGTCTGCGGAAATCGATACGGGAACGATCACGGCGCGGGCAGCCAGCGCCAGGGAGATTGCTCCAGGCTTTACAATCCCTGAAGGTCCCTGGGGACCGTCCACGATGTGACCCGCCAGCCGGGAGCGTCTGAGCTCACGAATCATTTGTTTGAGAGCCTTCAGACCCCCTTTGGAGGATGAGCCGCGAACGGGAGTCCAGCCGAAGCGCCGAACGATGCCGGCCCCGATTTCACCGTCGTTGCTCAGGCTGATCATCAGAGGCGGGGAAAGTTCACGATATTTCCGAATATATGCCAGCGTGGGAAAAACCTGCTGATGCCAGCAGCAGAACAATAAGGAACCGCCTTTTTGCAGGTAATCCTGCCAGGGCGCTTCGTTGATGACGCTGATGCGAAAGGTCCGGCAATAAGCCCGGAGTATTCCATAAAAAATATCCAAAAAAATATCCGATTTTATGATCCTGCTGGTATTGATCGCCAATGGCTTCTCCTGTTCGAAAAGACAAAATAAAAATGATCTCTGTCGCTGTTATTCTGACTTCTGGCTTCTGACTTCATTTCACAGTAAGCATTTGCGCTTCCAGACCGGCGAATTATGGCGAAGGTTCCTGGGAGAGCTTTTTTTCATTAGCGGGATTCAGAACAAGCCGGTCTCCAGCACGAATAGGCTGATTCAGGTCGAGATGGTTCCAGATCACCAGGGACTGAACCGGAATGTTCAAGCGCTCGGCAATCCCTGAAAGCGAATCCCCTTTTTTCACCACATACACGTTTTCGAGTCCTGCGGATTCCAGGGATGGAGTCTGCCTGCCCAGCCTTTCCTGAAAACCCGCAGACGCCCCTCTGGGTATGGAAAGCGTCAGCACGCCTTTGGGAAGGTAATATCCCCTGATTTCAGGATTCAGATCCCGAATGGCCTTAAAGCTTGTCCGGGCCGCCCGAGCGATGGAAAGCACCGGTGTCCTCTGAGACAACTCCAGTTGAACGCGATCGCTTTCATCGGGCGGATACAGATCCTCTGGTGTCAACTTGAAACCGTATTTTTCCGGATTGGACAGGATCAGCTTGGCTGCAAGAATTCGAAAGACATACCGTTGGGTTTCCTGGTAAAGGTAAAGATCGTAAAAGTCAGCGGTATCCTGAAGTAATATCTCATTTTTCAGACCTGCCTCACCCATGTTGTAAGCAGCTGCTGCAAGGGTCCAGGACCCGAAGTCGCCATGGAGCTTTTTCAGGTAGGCAAGAGCCGAACGGGTGGACGCCGCCATATTCCGGCGCTCGTCCAGCTCTTCCGTAATGGTCAGTCCATAGCGCGCACCCGTATCCTTGATAAACTGCCAGTAGCCCATCGCCCCCTTGGGAGATCCGGCCAGAGCCCGCAGCGCGCTTTCGACCACCGGAATGTATTTGAGATCATCCGGAAGATGCTGATCTTTCAACATGGATTGAATGAACGGCATATATCGGTTGGCCCGTTTGATCCACATAATGGTCTGATCACGGTCCCAGAGCATCAGAAGGAGTTCCCGCTCCAGGCGCTCCCGAACATCCATACTGTCCAGCGGCGCCGGTTCTCCGCAAAAATCCAGCGGCGGTTTTACGCGAAGGCTGGATACCAGAGAAGGGATGCACTCCATCTCCGGAATATCGCCGGTTTGCGCATAACTGCAGGTCCCTGCACATAAAACGGATAAGATTATCAAAAACTGTATCATATTCACCCATCAGATGGTAAAATTAAAAAAAGGCAAATCCGTCAAGAAACCAGCTTACCCCATGATTTCATAAACATAATGAAAAAAATCGAAAATGTAGACGACACTGAAATAACCAGATTTGAATCCCGGTCACATGGATGGTGGGACCGGGAGGGCGATTTCAAACCCCTCCACGACATCAATCCGGTTCGCGTCCGGTACATCAATGAACGCGCCACCCTTTGCGGGAAATCGGTTCTGGATATTGGCTGCGGCGGCGGCATTCTATCGGAAGCCATGGCAACGCTGGGAGCGACAGTAACCGGAATTGACCGGGGGGAAGCGCCCCTGAATGCCGCCCGGCATCACCTGCTGGATAGCGGACTTCAGGTGAGCTATCTGAAAACCACCGCGGAAGCCCTGGCAGAGACCCACGCGTCCTGCTTTGATGTCGTAACCTGCCTGGAAATGCTGGAGCACGTCCCCAATCCCCGTTCTGTCATCCACGCATGTAAAACCCTGGTCAAACCCGGGGGCGACGTGTTTTTTGCGACCCTCAACCGGAATCCCAAATCTTTTCTGCTGGCAATTGCCGCCGCGGAATATCTGATGAGGTTGATTCCCAGAGGGACTCACACCTATAGCCGATTCATCAAGCCTGCTGAAATGACGCGCTGGATACAACAAGCAGGCCTGATTCCGCAAAATATCATGGGCATGCACTACAATCCACTGTTTCGAACCTGTTCGCTGGGCGGAAATCCGGATATCAATTATCTCGTTCACGCCAAACGTCCCCAGTAATGAAAAAAGGGGGGAATCATTTTCACGGTAAATCAAATCAGGCTCAACAGCTCTTCGGGATTCATGATAAGCGCCCTGGCGCCGTTTTCCTGAAGCTCTTCCCTGGTTCGAAACCCCCACAAAGCACCGACCGGAAACATCCCAGCAGACACAGCGGTCTGCATGTCAATAGCCGTATCTCCCAGATAAAGCATGTGATCCGGGTCCACTCCCAGCAATCGGGATATTTCCAGAGCGCCGGCCGGATCGGGTTTTCGCGGAACATCCTCCCTTAAGCCGAACACCGCTTTGAACCGCCATTTGGAAAGCAGATCTTGAACGCAATTCACCGTAAATCCGTGAGATTTATTGGATAAAATTGCCATATCTATCCCCAGGGCCGTCAGGCTGTCCAGCATTTCTGAAATCCCGTCATATAACCGGCTTTTGACTTTCCAGCTCTGGTCGTAATCTGCCATAAACGCTGCCAGACAATCCCGATAAACATCGGAACCCCTGACGGATTCCGGCAATGCCCGTTCAATGAGAACAGCCGATCCGTCGCCGACAAAATACCGATAGGCATCCATCGGATGCGCCGGAAACCCTCGATCCGCCAGAACCCGGTTTACCGCATCCCCTAAGTCCTCCAAAGTGTCCAGAAGCGTGCCATCCAGATCAAAGACAACTGCAGAAAATTTATTCAAAAAAACACCCGTCTTTAATTGAGTTTACGTTAATCCAGTTTTCCAACAAGCAGTTCCAGTTTCAATCCCCCATGATAAATGGAATGAAAACGCCATTCCGGAGAAATGCCCCCAAGGCCCGAACGCTCGGGAACTATCAGCGCAAATCTCCATCCCCGGTAATCGGATTTCAGCTTCTTCATCACGTCCTGAATCAACAGGCGGCTTTCCCGGCGCGTCCCCATCCGCTTTCCGTATGGTGGATTAATGACCACCAGACCCGGCTCAATCGTCAGGTTTCCTGGATTCAGTTCAAAAAAATCCCCTTCCAGAACCTGAATTTGATCCAGAGCAGGATGGGAACCCGCAAGCCGGAGCAGAGAATCGCATGCCACGGATGCGCTGTCAAATGCGACCACAGGGGGCAACGGCCCGGAGATAAATCGACTTTCCGCAGAATTTCGAAGATGATGCCATTGAGCAGGCCTGAATCCCGGCCATCCCATGAAAGCAAATGACCGGTTCCACCCCGGTGGAATGTTCCGAGCCATCAAAGCCGTCTCAACGGCAAACGTTCCAGAGCCGCACATGGGATTCACCAGTATTTCATTCCCCGTATATCCAGCCAGCATTAAAATGGCCGCAGCCAGGGTTTCACGGACCGGCGCGATTCCTGCAAGCATTTTGATGCCTCTTTTATAAAGCAAATCGCCGCTGCTGTCTATGGAAACGCTGAACCGGTCATCCACGCCGCGAATGAAAAGGCGCTGTTGTATGACGGGTGTGCCTTGGGCTTGCGGATCACCGGCATACTGCAACAGCCGATTGCGAACACTCTTTGAAAAAATAGCGGAAACAGCATCGTTATGATAAAGTCGGCAATGGTGGGTGGATACGCGGATCAGCGGCACGGCATCGGGACGCAGATAGATCTCCCAGGGGATTTCCGCTGCCTTTTTTGAAAGCTGGGTAAAATGAGAGGCCGATACGGTTTCGATTCTCATCAGAATCCGCGTAGCAGTCCGCAGATAAAGATTGGCCAGATATCCGTCATACAATTTCCCGCTGAACTCGACGCCGCCGGAAACCTCGACCGTTTCACAGCTGAAGGACGGAAGCCGCATCAGTTCCATCCGGCACAGGCTTTCCAGTCCCGGAGACGTGATGACAAAAAAGTCGCGCATCCGCCCAGAGACATTTCGCTTGATGCGTTTTTCAAGAGTAGACGTCAAAATTGCAGTCCCATTGGCGGTATTGATTTTAATAAAGACCTGCTTATATTTTTTGTCTGTAATAATTCAGGCGCAGTCCCGTGAGCGGATCGTTTCTGTCAATATTGGAACATAAAAAACATGATTCATCAATTGGATTCTATGCCGCAGGTGATATTAAGAACTTTCCCTTGACAAGGCGGGGTGGTTTGATTAAAAATCGTTATGAAAATTATCTATAACATTTATAATTAATTAGGCCGAAATTACCGACATGACCGTGTCGAATTCGGCCTTTTGTTCGTTTGCAACCTGTTTTCCGGTTCACAAGGAGAAAAGCATGATTCATGTTGAAAATCTCACCCGGTATTATGATGATTTCTGTGCGGTAGACGGAATTCATCTGAACATTCAAAAAGGCGAAATCCTGGGATTGCTGGGGCCGAACGGTGCCGGCAAAACCACGACCCTGAGGATGCTCACTGGGTATCTTCAGCCGAGTGCCGGCCAGATTCGGGTTAAGGATTTTACCATCGGCCCGGATACGCTCGAGATTAAAAAACGCATCGGATATCTTCCGGAATCCGCCCCTCTCTATCATGACATGACCCTCTCTATCATGACATGAGTGTATATGATTATCTGAATTATGTCGCGGATATCCGGGAGCTTGATAATGAAAAGAAACTGTCCCGGATTCACGAACTGGCACAATTATGCGCCCTGAGCACGGTCATGCACAAGACCATCGGGGAACTGTCCAAGGGATTCAAGCAGCGGGTCGGCCTGGCCCATGCGCTGATGAATGATCCGGAAATTCTGGTTCTGGATGAACCCACATCGGGCCTGGATCCCAACCAGATTGTGGAAATCCGGGAAATCATCCGAAAGATCGGCAGGGAAAAAACCATCATCCTGTCCACCCATATCCTCAGCGAAGCCGAGGCCACCTGCGACCGGATCGCCATCATCCATCAGGGAAAAATTGTCGCAGACGGCAGCACCCAATCCATCAAGCAGTCAGCCGGCAGGGAGCGGACAATTTATATCACGCTGGACAATGCAGACTTTGCCGCGGTCCGGCAGCAACTGGAGACTATCGGAGGGATCGTTCGGATTGAAAAACTCGCCTCTTCGGACGCCAATTTTCTCGATATCAAGATTACTATTTCATCCGACGCGGATATCCGGAAGGATATCTATCAGATCATCCGGCAGGCCGACTGGCTGCTTCTGGAATTCCGTCAGGAAACCCAGACACTGGAACATATTTTCCGCGAACTTACCCTGGAGAATTAACATGAGACCCGTCATCCATATTTTTAAAAGAGAATTCAGCGCCTACATGGTATCGCCAGTTGCCTACATCGTCATTTCGGTGTTTCTGATCATCACCGGTTGGTTTTTCTTTACGCCGTTTTTTCTGCAGAATCAGGCCAGTCTTCGCAATTTTTTCTCCCTGCTGCCCCTGGTTTTCTCCTTTATCGTGCCGGCAATCACCATGCGTCTTCTGTCCGAGGAGTTCAGCGTCGGCTCGTATGAAACCCTGCTGACCCTTCCGGTAACATTCAGCGATGTCATTCTGGGCAAATTTCTGGCAGCGACCGGTTTTACGGCGGTCATGCTGGCACCGACCCTTTTGTATCCACTCACGGTTTCGGTTCTGGGCTCCCTGGACTGGGGACCCGTTCTGGGCGGGTATATCGGCGCATTGCTGCTTGGCGCCGCATTTTCAGCCATCGGTCTTCTGGCATCGTCCCTGACCCGGAACCAGATCGTTGCCTTTATCGTGGGAACGGCCATCTGCTTCAGCCTGTGTCTGATCGACAAGATGCTCTTTTTTCTGCCCCAGTCCCTGCTGGGCTTTTTTGAATACCTGGGCGCGGATTTTCATTTTCAAAACATCGCCAAGGGCATTCTGGATACGCGGGATATCCTGTATTTTATCAGTGTTGGATTTATCGGACTCTACGGCGCCAATCTGGCCATGCAGGAAAAATGTTAAGGAGCACCATTATGGAAAAGCAGACGAACCGGACACAGCGATCCGGGAAATACGTCAAATTCATCGCATATTCAGTGGCATTGATTCTTTTGAACATGGCCGGCATGACGCTTTTTGCGCGCATCGATCTGACCGGAAACGGGATCTATTCGCTTTCAAAGGCCAGCCAGGAAGCGGTCAAAACCCTTTCCGAGCCGTTGACCCTTCATGTCTTCTTTACGCGGAATCTTCCGGCGCCGCATAACAGCACCGAGCGGTATCTTCATGACCTGCTGGCCGAATACGCGGTATTCGCCGGCAAGAAATTCAATTACCGCTTTTACGATGTCAGTCCGGATGATGGCTCGCCGCAGTCGGCCAAAATTGAGAATCAGAAGCTGGCTGAATCCTACGGCGTTCAACCGGTTCAGATTCAGGCAGTGGAAAATGACGAGGTCAAATTTCAGAAAGCCTATATGGGGCTGGTCCTGATTCACGGAGATCTGGTGGAACGCATTCCGGCCATTACCAGCACCGATGGGCTTGAATATCAGATCACCACCGCGATTCAGAAACTCACCAACAAGGTCAGTGTGCTGCTGGGGCTCAAAGAGGTCATCCAGGTGAGGCTCTACAAGTCTTCCTCGCTGGATGCGATTGCCCCTTACATGGGACTTAAAACCCTGCCCCAGCTCAACTCGGACATCGAATCCCTGGTCAAAAAGCTGAATAAACAGCTCTACAGCAAACTATCTTATACCTTCATGGATCCTACCGTGGATCCCAAGCTGGAGTCGGACATCGCAACCCACCAGCTCATAAGTCTCAAATGGCCGGAGCTTTCTAACGGCAAAATTCCGGCCGGCCAAGGCAGCATCGGAATGGTGATGCAATACGGCGCAAAAACCGTCACCATGCCGCTGCTGCAGGTCATTCAGATTCCCATCCTCGGCACCCAGTATCAACTGGCGGATATAAGTGCCATTGAAGAGGCCATGAACAAACAGATAGAAACCCTCATCGGCATCAATGAAACCATAGGGTATCTGGCGGATCACGGTACTCCCAATCTCTATGGCTCCCCGATGGGTCGCGGCCAGCAGGGAGCTCCGGAAGACGTGGAAACGTTCCGCAACCTGGTCTCCAAAACCTATTCGTTCAAGGACATCCAGCTCAAGGACCAGACGATTCTGGACGGCTTCAACTGCCTGGTGATCGCCGGCCCCACCAAGCCCTTCAGCGATTATGATCTCTTTCAGATAGACCAGTATTTGATGAAGGGGAAAAACCTGGCCGTTTTTCTGGATGCCTTTAAAGAGAGCGGCGGCCAACAAAACATGTTCAACTCCCAGGGACCCCAGCAAATCCCCTTGAATACCGGCCTGGAAAAGCTTATTGAGCATTACGGCATCAGCATCAAACCGGTAATGGTAATGGACGAGAACAGTTTCAAGCAGCAGGTTCCGCAGCAGTACGGCGGCGGAGAGCGGAATATCTATTTTGCGCCCCTGATCAAAAACGAACAGATCAACAAGGATTATCCGTTCATGAAACCGATCAAGGGACTGGTTGCCTATAAAATGTCTCCCCTGCTGGCGAACAGCGACAAGCTTGCCCAATCCGGGATAAAGGCCAATCTGCTGTTCTCATCCTCCCCGAGATCCTGGGAAATGAAAGCGCCACTGAACCTCAACCCACTGTTCATGCAGCCGCCTGCGGCAACCGAGAGCCTGTCTGCCAAACCACTGGCCTATATTCTGGAAGGGGAATTCCCCAGTTATTTTGCAGGAAAACCCATCCCGGAAAAACCGCAAACGGATAAATCTCAAACAGATCCGGATGAATCTGAAGATCCGAAAACCCCGGAGAATAAACCGGCCCCAGAAGCCCCACCTGCCACCCCGGCTGCTTCCACCGACCTTTCAAAAATCGAAGGGAACGGGAAGGTGATCTCCAAGGGAAGCCCTGGCAAAATTTTTCTGATGGCCTCCTCCGAAATGCTGAAAGACAACATCCTGGATGAAGCAGGCCGAAGCCCCAATGCCGTCTTCATCCTGAATGTTCTGGATTATCTCAACAACCATCAGGACATAGCCATGATGCGCAGCAAGGAACAGCGCTTCAATCCTCTGGCGGATCTTTCGCCCCTGGCAAAAACCGGCATCAAGTCCCTGAATATTGCCGGGCTTCCGGTCCTGGTTATCCTTGCGGGCCTGCTCGTATGGCTCAGCCGCAAATCCCGCAGACGGCAAATTCAACTGTTGTTTCAAAAGCAGGAAGGTTGATGATGAAACTTAAAAAAGAATATATTTTTATTGCCATTGCCATTGTTTTGCTGGTCGGCTACCTATCGGTCCGAGAAACCGACCGGACCGAATACCGGCTCCCGGCCATTGCCAAGGTTGCCACATCCGACATCACCCGAATCGAGATTGCACGCCAGGAAGGAACGGTTGTTCTGGAAAAAATGGACACCCAGTGGCGGATTCAGCCCCAAGACTTTCCGGCAGATTCCGGCAAGGTGACCGCCATGCTGGATGATCTGGAAAAGCTGTCCCTGACTGCGCTGGTATCCGAATCCAAGTCTTATTCCCGGTACGATCTGGAGGCCGACAAAGCCATTCGCGTCAAGGCCTGGGCAGGAGACGGACTCAAGCGCGACATTCATATCGGAAAACCCGCGCCCACATTCCAGCATACGTTTGTCCGGATTGGGGATGGGCCAGAGGTTTATCATGCCCGGCAGAACCTGAAAAATGCCTTTGACCAGACCGTGGACAAGCTGCGCGACAAAACCGTTCTGGCATTTAATCTGGAAGAGATAAAGGAAATCGCCATTACAAAGGAAGGAAAACAGACGGTGGTTCGCAAAAGCGAGATGGCCTTGCCGCCTGCAGCGTCTTCTCCTGCTCCCGCGGAGGGAACACCACCTGCCGATGCAACAGCCAAGCCCGCCGAAATCCAGTGGCTGACGGATCAGGGAAAACCAGCCGATCTGTCCAAAATGAACCGGCTGCTTTCCACGCTTTCCCATTTATCCTGCGAATCATACCTGGACGGGAAAAGCATATCCGATCTTTCAAATCCGATCAGCAGCTTCGTCATCAAGGGAAACAAAGACTACACCCTGACCCTTTACGCCAAATCCGAAAAGGATGCGGCGGGATATCCGGCTTCATCTTCGGAAACCGGTTCCGTGTTTACCCTCTCGGACCGTCAGGCTGAGCCGTTGATTGCAAATCCGGAGGCCCTGACCGGCAATGCGGATAGTACGAAAAGTTGACGACCCAGGCCGGGGTGAAGCATTTAACCTCCCAGGTAAGCGGATTTCACCTTCGGGTTGTCCAGAAGATCCCTGGCCAAACCTTCCAGAACCAATTTGCCGGTTTCCAATACAAAGGCGTAATGGGAGATATTGAGGGCGGCCCTAGCATTCTGTTCTACGAGCAGAATTGTTGTTCCGGATTTATTGAACCGCTTGATGACGGAAAGTATTTCACGCACCACCAGCGGGGCCAGTCCCATGGAAGGTTCGTCCAACAGCAGTAATTTAGGTTTGCTCATGAAGGCCCGGGCGATAGCCAGCATTTGCTGCTCCCCGCCGGAAAGCGTTCCGGCGATCTGCTTGGAGCGCAGCTTCAGGATCGGAAAAATCTGATAGAGAGTTTCGATAGTCTGTCGAATCTCCTCCCGGTTGCGTTTTGTATGGTACAGGTAGGCGCCTAAGTGAATATTATCGTCAACGGTCATGTGATCAAAAAGCTGCCTTCCTTCGGGAACTTGGGATATACCCAATGATACAATCATGTTGGCAGGTAGCCCATTGATAGGTTGACCATTAAAAATGATGCGCCCTTCGCGAGCGGGGATCAGTCCAGAGACAGTTTTTAACAGCGTGGATTTGCCAGCACCGTTCGCACCGATGATGGAAACGATTTTCCCTTCGGGAACCTCCAAGGTAACCTTTTGCAGGGCAGGAATCCTGTTATAATATGTGCTGAGGTTTTCAATCCTGAGCATAATCATCCTCACCGCTACCCAGGTAAGCCTCAATTACCTTTTGATTATTTTTGATTTCCTCGGGAGATCCTTCTGCGATCATTTCGCCGTAATTCAGCACCAGTATCTCGTCGGATATGTTCATAACCATTCTCATGTCATGTTCCACCAACAGGACGGTAATGCCTTTACCCTTGATGGCCTGGATCAGCGAAGATGCGGTCTCCTTTTCGGTCTCATTCAGCCCGCCTGCGGGTTCATCCAGGCAGAGCAGTTGCGGATCTGTGGCCAGAGCGCGTCCGATTTCAAGTATCTTCTGCTCTCCCAACGGCAAACTGTCCGCCGATTCATTGAACTTTTTTCCGAGGCCGACAAAATCGAGAATCTCAACGGCCCTTAATCGTATCTGCTCTTCTTTTCGCCTGGCACCGGGCCAGCGCAACCCGGAAGCCAAGAAAGACGACCGGATTCGCGTGTGGCAGCCCAGCATGACATTTTCAAGAACTGTCATATTTCCAAAAAGCTCAACTGTCTGAAAAGTCCGAGATACGCCAAGACATGCGATCTGGTGGGCACGTAAATTTTGGATAAGCTGGCCATTGAAATAGACGCTTCCTTCGGTCGGCGAAAAAGCGCCAGTGATGATATTAAACAAAGTAGTCTTCCCGGCACCGTTGGGCCCAATAACAGTCTTGATTGTTCCCCTTTTCACTTTCAAATCCAAATTGGCGAGCGCCATCAATCCGCCAAATTTCATAACCAAATCTTTTACTTCAAGAATATATTCCAATTGACTGTTCACCTGCGATTCATCTCCTGACCCAACCCCTGATAATATTTGGAACCCCTACAAGTCCGTCGGGTAAAAAAATGGTAACCAGCAGCAGGATTAGACCATAGATGACTATTTCAAAGTCCTTAAAATAATGCAGCCACTCGAAACTCAGAAATGTAATCAGAAAAGCACCAATAATGGCGCCCCAGATTTCATGCATTCCACCCAGAGCGATCATGATGAGAAGTTTAATTGAAAAGGAAAGGTCGAAAGTAGATGGATTGATAAAGTTCATGTAATGGGCATAAAGGCTTCCGGCCAGCGAGGACAGGATGGCCGAATAAATAA
>JAPLJE010000294.1 GCA_026388755.1 Deltaproteobacteria bacterium
CAGACATATCTGGAAATGCTCCGCAACCCCACTTGCGGATACGGCCAGCACATGAATCCCTGCATGGACTGTCATGCCCTCATGTTTCGCCTGGCCGGCGAAGTGATGAAAGACAGGCAGATGGATTTTCTTTTCAGCGGAGAAGTGCTGGGACAGCGTCCCATGTCACAGACCCGCTCATCGCTTCGCTATGTTGAAAAACATTCCGAATGCAGGGAGGTGATTGTTCGGCCGCTGAGTGCTAAGCTCCTGGAAGAAACCCTTCCTGAAAAAAAAGGGCTTGTGGACCGCCGGCTTCTGTTGGGGCTTTCCGGCAGATCTCGTAAACCGCAGATCCAGCTTGCCCGGGAGTGGGGGCTTGCCGATTATCCGGCACCCGCGGGCGGATGTCTTCTGACGGAAACGGTTTATAGCAGCCGCCTGAAAGATCTTTTTGACCACCGGGCGGACTGCTCGGAAAATGCGCTTCACCTGCTCAAATATGGCCGGCATATCCGTCTGAACGCGCAGGTGAAAATCATTGTGGGCCGGACGCTTCATGACAATAATGCCATCCTTGACCACCATGATCCATCACGGGATATGGTTTTAAAAACAAAGCAGATCCCCGGTCCGGTTGTGCTGATTCCCCTGGGGGCAGGAAACGACGAGGTCCAGCAGGCTGCATCCATCTGTGCCGGCTACAGCAAGGCTCCGGAAAATATGCCTGTGTCTGTTGAGGTGGTGTCGCCCGGTGATGTCAGTACCCTTTGGGTTGCCCGCATGCGGCCCGAATTCATCCAATCCATGATGATTTGCTGACCCCTGGTGTTTCTGCCTTTCAGCCTATCTATCGGATAATTCAGATTTCAGTTTGATTCCCCTCAATGATCATGGTAATAATAAACAGCCAGTGCGTGGAGTGCCACTCAGAATAATGTCCATGCCTTCCGGAATCGGTATAACCCGACTCTAGGGAAAAACCCGTTTATCTATGTTTGTTGATATCATCATATTGAGTTTACTGCTGTGTTTTTCTGCTTTTTTTTCAGCTGCCGAAACCGCCTTTTTTTCTATCAGCCGTACCAAATCAAGGCATCTGGCTAAAGATAATCAGAAACCTTATGTGCTGATTCATCAGCTGAAGGAAAACCCTCACCGGTTATTGACCACACTTTTGATTGGAAACAATGTGGCCAATATCGGGGCATCCACCCTTGCCACGGCGGTCGCTTTGAAGGCCTTTCCCGATTATGCCCTTGGCATCGCGACCGGAATCATGACCTTTATGATCCTGGTCTTCGGCGAGGTGTTTCCCAAGTCGCTGGCCACCCGAAACAATGTGGCCATTGCCAGATTGACGGTTTATCCGGTTTTCTGGTGTTCCATCCTATTCTTTCCCATTTCAACATTTCTGAACTTCATTCCGATGTTGACCGGAAAAGTTCAAAAAACATCCATTGTCACCGAAGAAGAGCTGATGACCATCGTCGAGGTTGTCGAGGAAGAAGGTGAAATCAAGGAGGAAGAACGGGAGCTGATTCACAATATCTTTGAATTCGACGATACCAATGCCTCTGAAATCATGACCCCCAGGGCAGACATGTTTGTTGTGGACGCCGGGCAGCCCCTGGACCTTCAGGCTGGTGCCAGTTCGGGGGTTACCCGGATTCCGGTTACTGAAGCCGACATCGATCACGTCATCGGCATCGTCAACATCAAGGATATTTTCGTTCAGCAATCCATTCCGAGTCCGGACATCGACATTCGAAACATCATGCGCCCGCCTTATTTTGTTCCGGAAAACAAAAAACTGGATTCGTTACTGCGCCAGTTCAAAAAGCGAAAAAATCACATCGCCATTGTTGTGGATGAACACGGCGGGGTTTCCGGCCTGATCACCCTTGAAGATGTTCTGGAGGAGCTCGTGGGAGAAATCAGCGATGAAACGGATCTGGAAGAGCCCCGGATTATCAAGGTTCAGAACAACGAATGGATTGTGCCGGGAAAATCCGATATTGATGAGGTGAATGAGCTCATTCCCATGAACATTCCGGATTCCAAGGAATTTGACACATTTTCCGGGTATGTGCTGGATCAAACTGGCAGAATTCCCAAGGTGAACGAAGAAATCCCCATTGGCGATTTTCTGGTTATCGTTCAGGAAATGGACGGAAACCGCGTAAAGCAATATCGGATCAAACTCCTCCAGGAATAAGATGAGTCAATCTTTTTTGGGTTGTCTGACCCCTCTCACACAATCCCATCCCCTTACAGACGCGTCTACAAAATGACAATGCCGGCATATGTCAGAATTGCAGTTGCCCTTCCCGTTGCCGCAACGTTTACATACAGAATTCCGGATCACCTGTCCTTTCTGGCTGTGCCGGGGATGCGCGTTCTGGTGCCTTTCGGCCAGCGCAGAGTTACCGGTTATATTCTTGGCGAAAGCGCGGGAATGGATGTGGATTCGGTTAAATTCATCCTGGATATCCTGGATGAATCCCCACTGTTTCCGGCTTCCATGATTCCGTTTTTTGAATGGATTTCCGATTATTACCTATACCCTTTGGGCCAGGTGATTCAGTCCGCCCTTCCCAGCGGATTAACCCGAAAGGATGTGGCCAGCTTCACCCTGACGCTGGCCGGCAGACTCCATGCGACGGATGCATCCCTGCCGGCGCTGCAACAGGCAGTGCTTCGGCTCCTTGAAGACAAACCCAGAACCTGCAAGGGCATGTCCGGATCTGCCGGAACCCGCATTCCCCCATCGCTGCTGCTATCCATGGAAAAAAAAGGATGGATTGAAAAGGTCCGCCAAGTGAAGGTCGAGACCACCCGGCGACGTCAGGAACTGTACGTATTCCCGTCTGGCGAAATCGAAACGCCGTCCCTTACGCGTTCACAAAAACGCATTCTGGAGACCATCCGGTCTTATGGCGGCATGCCGGTTCGGGAACTGAACCGGAAAATCCCGTCAGCATCCCGGAAACTTCCCGCGATGAAAGAGGCAGGATGGATTCACGTCTGCACCCAAATTTTGTATCGGGACCCTTTTGGTGAAACCGTTCAGCCGGATCATCCGCCGGAATTGACGACGGAGCAGCAGGACGTTGTTTCCGCGGTGGAACTCGCAATGGGCAAAGGGTACAAGCCTTTTTTGTTGAAAGGGGTCACGGGCAGCGGAAAAACAGAGGTGTACCTGCAGCTTTCGGACCGGATGATTCAAAAAAACCGATCGGTTCTGGTTCTGGTTCCTGAAATTGCGCTGATTTCACAGATTGAACGCTGTTTTCGGGCCCGTTTTGGGGAATGTGTGGCGGTTCTTCACAGCGGGCTTTCCGCCGGCGAGCGATTTGACCAGTGGGAGCGCATTCTGCGCCGTCTTACCCCCATTGTCATTGGAACCCGTTCGGCGATTTTTGCTCCGGTTGAACGTCTGGGGCTCATCGTGGTGGATGAGGAACATGATACCTCATACAAACAGGACAGCGGCCTTCACTACCATGCACGGGATATCGCGCTGGTCCGGGCAAAAATGGAGGGTGCCGTTGCCCTTCTGGGTTCCGCAACCCCTTCCATTCAGTCTTATCATCATGTGCTGACCCAAAAATTTTATGGACTGACCCTGTCGCGACGCATAGAAGATCGACCGCTTCCCGAAACCCTGGTCGTGGATCTGCGTCAGCTTCGGGATCAGCGGGGCGTTTGGAAGCTCATCACACCGCAGCTGCACGAGGCGATGAAACAGACGCTGGCCAGAGGAGAGCAGGTCCTGCTGTTTCTCAACCGCAGGGGATTTGCCAGTTTTCCGGTATGCGCATCCTGCGGTGAGGTGATCCGATGTAAAAACTGCTCCATTTCCTTGACCCTTCATCAGAAAGATCAGGTATTCAAATGCCATTACTGTGGTTTTTCCAGAGCTTCGGTAACGAGCTGTACAGCCTGCGGATCCTCTCGCATCAAACTGCTGGGAATGGGAACGGAAAAAATCGAGGCTGCCGTCAAATCGCTATTTCCGGGAGCAACGGTGGCCCGAATGGACCGGGACACTGTCGCTCCCAAAGGATCGCTGCTGAAAATGCTGAAGGATTTGAGAAACCGG
>JAPLJE010000738.1:0-3690 GCA_026388755.1 Deltaproteobacteria bacterium
CTGTTCCTTTACTTCGATAGGCGGCAGCGCCTTTCGATATGGCCGATCGCTGGCCAGTGCGTCGTATACATCAGCAACGGCTATAACCCTGGCTTCAATGGGGATATCATTTCCCATGGAGCCCAAATATCCTGATCCATCGTGATGCTCATGGTGGGATAAAATGATAGGAATGATTCTGTTTAAAGGGGTATCTGCATCTGTAAGTATGTCAACACCTTGATCCACATGTTTTATCATTCCGCCATATTCCTCGTGGTTCAGGCGCGCAGCTTTGTAAAGTAATTCCCGGCTGATATCAAGTTTTCCAAGATCGTGGAGCAGTGCTGCAGATCGGACATCTTCAATTTGAGATTCATTCATTTTCATATAATAGGCTATCTTGGCGGAGTAAATGGACACGCGATAACAGTGATTCTCAGTATATTTGTCTTTTGATATGAAATGACGCAGGATGACAATCATGCCCCGATATGTTCGCCGCAACTCTTGAACTTGCTGTTGACTGCGTTCCTGAAGTGTCCCAATCGCGTACGCTGTCACGATCAGGATTGCTCCCCAACAGAAGACATCATACCATGGACCTCGCAATTCCTTGATATTGCTGGCGGCTACTAAACATTCGGGATTATAATAGGCAAACAGAACTACGACCAGAATGCAGGCGATGGCCGTCAAGGTTGCGTGTCGGCGACCATAAAAATAGGCGGAAAAAATGGTTGGAAGGACATATAAGCCCATCATGATTCTCGTCGCAGAGACCAGATAGTTCATTACACCCAAAATAAAAATGATCGATAGAATCAGCCAGAGCTCCCTGTTGACCGCTTCGATTTTCTGCAGCAGGCTTGTGTGGGTCTTGCCTTTTCTCTGAAAAGACTCATGTACTGGTTGTGAAGGCTGTGGTGATGATTCTATCTCTGTTTCTATTTGTGAAGTCGTCGTTGATAATGCTTTCTCTATCGGGCCATGATGGTCTGTAATGACACCCGTCTGAAGTTTTAGGGCGGACTCGGGAACAAAGCTGACCGAGGCGCCGGCATCGGTCAGCATGTCGGCGATTTTTTGTCCGGCATCCTGTGATATGCTTTTTAAAAGAATAACGGGCGCGTTCTGATAATGAGCTGACATTTTTTCTGGAGGGACATTTTTAACATAACGGCCCAAAACCTGGTTCATTTTATCAGCTACAAGTGATGAAGGCCGGGTTTGAAGCATCAATGTTCCGCGAATTGTTAATTGCATGACGAGATCCATTTGAATGTTTTAATATGGAATGATGAGCTGTCCGAATCTTATAAAAAAACAAGGAGTCAACAAAATATGCCAAGGCTTTACCGCGTCGTAAACTTCATTTTCTGCGAAGGCAACCAAAAAAAATCATAATGTTTTCGTAATGCTGTGGAAAAGCGATGACGCAAGTCCAACACTGGATGCCATTTTTGTTATGTGCTTAATATGAGAATTCAATCTTTATATTGTATGAATATGGGCACTTTTAGTCAACAATAATATATTTTTCCGGAAAAGATATGCTGCTGATCAATTCTCTTTTGAAGCGATTGTTTTTTTTGATCCGTTTCAAATCTGGGAGTGAATTACAGATGGTTCATGAATGTTTACTCTGAAAGGCACAGGAGGAGACAGGGGCTTGGCCATGAAAAAAAATGATTGTGGATTTGAGACTTCTGATCTGGTAATTGCCTGATCGCTCGCAAACTGGTATAGGTTGACGATACTTTCGATTTAAAACCTTTTACCACAGGTGATCTCTTGAGCAAAAGACAGCTAACGATTCGATACATTATATTTTATATTTTGTTTTTGCCGGACTTCTGGCAAGTCCTGACTGGAATCATCGCCGCCTACTTTCTGGCTCCCCTTATTGAGTTGCCGGATCCGGGAATCGGCGCCAGGGCAATGCTCTTTATCATGATTGCCGCCATCGGATATGCCGCCTCCCGGATACCGGCACGCGGGATCACCCGGATATTAGTCAAATGGGTTCTGGGTGAAAAACGATCCTGACCGGTTAATCCGTTGCTTTCATCGCCAAGCAGAGGAAAGCACCGCCTGACTCAGGCGGTGCTAGTTTTTATGTTAATATTCCTGCATGTAACCATAACCCTGCTCTCCATGGATGGACCGGTCGAGTCCGGCCTGTTCCGATTCTGCAGCAATGCGGAAACCGACGGTTTTTTCAACGAGCCAGCAGATCACCAGGGTGCCGACCACGGCAAACAGAATGGTAACGCCGATGCCCATCAACTGAATTCCAATCTGATCCCAGATTGTCCAGGCTTTTCCGGCAGCAGCCGTTGCACTCTGCATCCAGCTGTCTCTGATGAAAAAAGTGAGCAGGATTACTCCCAGGCCGCTTCCGATGCCGTGTATGCCGAAACAGTCCAGGCTGTCGTCATAGCCGATCTTTGATTTGGCGACCAGTGCATAAAAGCAGACAATGGAGGAAAGGGCGCCCAGCACAATGGCGCCAGACGGCAGGACAACCCCGGCAGCCGGGGTTATTGCGACCAGGCCGGCCAGAATACCGGATGCAAATCCCAGGGCAGTGGCCTTTCGAAACTTGATGGCCTCGATGATGAGCCAGGTCAGGGCGCCGCTGGCTGCGGAAACCTGGGTCATGGTCAGGGCTCTTGCCGTATCCAGGCCACTGTGAACTGTGGAGCCTGCATTGAATCCGAACCAGCCGACCCACAGCAGGCCGGCGCCCGTCAGCGTCATGACCAGATTGTTCGGCGCCATGGGGGTTTTGGGATAACCATGACGGGGACCCAGAAAAATCGCGACCATCAGGGCACTGAACCCGGCGGAAACATGAATCACCAAGCCGCCTGCCAGATCGATGACGCCGGTGGCACCGGCATTGAAAAGCCATCCGTCCGAAGCCCAGACCCAGTGGCACAGCGGGCAGTAGATAAAAAGCATCCACAGGACGATGAACGCGATATAACCCCGGAAGTACACCCGCTCGGCCAGGGCTCCGCTGATCAGGGCCGGGGCAATGATCGCAAACTTGCCCTGGAACATGGCCAGAACGTATTCCGGCACTCCCTTTACAATGGTGTCATCAATTCCCTTCAGGAAAAAATAGTCGTTGTTCCAACCGGCAAACCCCCCCAGGATGTTGGATCCGAATGCAATGCTATAACCACACACGACCCAGAGAACGCCAATAACCGCCATGGCCACAAAACTGTGCATCATGGTGCTGAGCACGTTTTTGGTTCTTACCAGCCCCCCGTAGAACATCGCCAGGCCCGGGACCATCAGCAGCACCAGTGCGGTTGAGGTCAGCATCCATGCCGTGGTTCCCGAATCCACGGGTTCAGCTTCGGCTGCATGCGCGAGTAGCGGGATTACTTCAACCATGCCGGAAACAATAGCAGTAAACCAAATGTTTTTCTTCATTTTTTCTCCCGATTTTTAATATCAGTTATTTAAACTGGACCAGAGGCTAAATTCAATATCACAATGCAATTGAAGTGCCATGCCCATAAAAAAATTCATATTTTATAATATCGAATAATAACATATTGATATTGTCAAATTGTCTGAAAAGCGATCAGTATGGTAAAATTCACAACTTACAAAAATGTTGTTTTTTGAATCAATTAAATTCATTATTGTCATAAAATTAATCTGAAAATGATCGATTTAAAATAATTCTAA
>JAPLJE010000738.1:3730-6272 GCA_026388755.1 Deltaproteobacteria bacterium
TTCTAAACTTACATAATTGTTTTTTTATCGGAGTTAATTATTCATTTATGTCATATTGGTCTATTTCTATGCAGAAAACAGAACCCATGAGCCAAAATGCAGCACGCCTACTCACCGCTTTGGATTGATTGATTCGCGGGCATTTCTCAATTCCAATGAAAGCCAACTGATTCCGGATATTCGGCAAGGACCGGGATGAATATAGTAGAAACTCAATGCGTCGGCATCGATTTTTTTCATTATGACTTCTGTCTGTTGAATAGTTATCTTCTTTCTTGATTAAGTGAATCTGCAATGATACGAAAAACAATATTTATTGATGATAAATGACATGAAGGAGTTGGGAATGCTTGAAGGATCAGGTTTCAAGAAACTGTTTGCTAACAACTGGGAAAAGATGGCCCTATGGGCGATTCTCATCGGACTCTTCTATCTGCTGAAGCCATTTTTTTTGCTGATTTTTGAGACATTTCTGATCACCTACAGCACGAAGATCGTCATTCAATGGGCGGTTCATCGTTTGAAGATGAACTACCGGCTGGCAGCGGTGATTGTTTTTTTGCTGTTCGTGACGCTTCTGGGGGCGGCCAGCTCCTGGATCGTGCCCAAGCTCATTCTTGAGTCCAACCGCATCGTGAAGGACTTTACCGGTAGCGGCGATCAGCAGACCCGAGAGAAGATCAATGGGTTTGTCGAAAGCATTATTGTAAGGGTTGTAGGAGAAGAAAAGGCCCAGAACATCATTGAATCCGATGAATACACGGCGATGATGGAAGTCTTGAAGACCGAGTCTACACAGGCGGTTAAAGCGGCCTTGCCGCGCGTTCTTGAAACCCTTCTGCACCTGGTCAAGTTCTGCTGGGAAATCCTGTTCACTCTGATCCTGGCCATCATCTTTTCCTTCATTCTGGTCATGGACTGGCAGAGAATTGCCGAAAAAATGAAGGAGCTGGAAAAGAGCCGGATTCGATCCTTCTATGTTGGTGCGGCGCCGCATCTTCATGCCTTTGCCAACGTTCTGGGAAAGGCCTTTACCGCCCAGGCCATTATCGCAACCTGCAACACGCTTCTGACCGCTGCCGGCATCTGGTTCTTTCAGGTTCCGAATATTGCGCTGATCATGACCGTCGTCTTTCTCTGCGGGTTCATTCCCATTGTGGGAACCTTTCTGAGCTCCATTCCAATTATGATCTTTGGTATTCAGACCGGCGGGTTGTTCCTGGTTTTTAAACTCATGATCCTGATTGCCATTGTTCACGCTTTTGAAGCATATGTGCTCAATCCGAAGATCACGGGAAACGTTCTGCATGTCCATCCGATTCTCGTGCTGATCCTGCTGCTGGTCGGAGAACGGTTTTTCGGTATTTGGGGAATGGTTGTGGGGGTTCCCATCGGGTACTATGTCATCAGCGTTCTGACGATGAAGGACGAAAGCCTTGCGGCCGTTGGTCCCGTGTTGTAACCAGGGGCAAAAAGCTATCTACGAGGGATGCGGAATCAATTTCATGGATGCGGCAGGCTGTCACATGCTTTTTCACGAAAACCGGGGCCTCCGGCTGGCTGGTCGCGAGATATCCCTGTGTTCCCTGAAACGAGAAGTGCTCGATATGCTGAAGCGCGGCGGCTGTTTTGCAAACATGGGGCCTGAGCATGTCTTTACCTCCAAGGAAGAGGCCATTCAATCCATCGTGTCCCGCCTGGATCCCGAGCGATGCGCCGGCTGTACAGCCCGAGTCTTTGCCGAGTGCTCTGAACGGCCAGGGGGCGAGGACAACATCCTTAATTCTGAATCTGTTTGAACGGGGGCGATAAACAGCGCCTTGCCGGATGGAAACAGGCTTTATCGCTTGTGGTTTTCCATTTTATTTGAGACAATTATCTATCGTCCACCGCATCAGCCGAATGAAAATGCTTTTTGGGAGCCGCCGAGTATGATTGAGAAGGGCATGGAAATCAGCGACACGGAGGCGCCGAAGGCTGAAATCTGCCCGGTGACGGGTCTGGACGTCTTACGCTATCCGGAGTGGCGGACCAATGCCTCGGAAGTTTCATACACCCTGAGAATATCGGTAATTGGCCGGCAAATTATTCACATTCAATCCAGTGGCAGTCCGACCCCGGACACCCTCCAGCAGGGATTTCAACGGATCGAACGCATTCAGACCAGGCATATCCCGGCCCATAAACCTTTTGCCGTCATCGAGGACATGAGCCGCCTGGGCAGTATTCAAACCGATGTCAGAAAGCAATACGCGAACTATATCCGCACCGTTCCCCAAGTGGCGGCGGTCATTCTTCACAGCGCCTCCAGCCTTCAAAGATTTATGATCCGTCTGGGAAAACTGGTTCACCTGTTCCCATTTCCGCTTTTTGTGGCTCAGGATTATTCCCATGCCGTTCAAAAGGCGCTGGAGGCACTAGGAGAACCGGCTGTCACGGTTTCGACCGTTGAACCTGAGTTCCCGCCTGAGGCCCATCAGACTACGCTCCGAATACTCCCCAATGAAACCGATATTCTGATCGGGACCGACTGGCGGTTTCG